>JBAWVV010000065.1:0-14589 GCA_037147115.1 Planctomycetia bacterium
CGCCGGCGCTCGAGAACGTGATCCCGGTGACGCCCAGGGCCGTGGTGGCCGTGGCGACGGCGCCCGCCCCCGAGCCGCTGCGATCGACGATGCTCACCGTCGGCGGGGCAACGTAGCCCTTGCCGGGCGCGGCGAGATTGATGCGGGAGATCGCACCGATGCCGTTGACCGTCACTGGGGCGGCCGTGGCCCCGCCGCCGGAAGCGACCGGCACCAGTGCGATCGTGGTCGTGGCCGGGTTGTAGGCGGTGCCGGGGTTGGTGATGGTGATCGAGCCGACGATCTGCTCGACGCCGGCGGTGATCGCGGCGGTCGTGCCGCCGGCATTCGGGGAAGAGAGGGAGACGGTCGGCGCGACAGAATAGTCCTTGCCCGACTCGATCGCCCGGTAGCCGACGACGGTGTAGTTTTGGTCGTTGAAGGCCACCTGAATGCCGCTTCCACTGCCGCCGGTGACGCCGGTGGGACGGGTGGTGTAGCCCGAGCCCGGATCAAACACCGTGACGCCGGTGACGTTCGTGGAGGTGTAGACCGTGGCGCGGGCCTGAAAACCACTGGAAGGTGCCCCGCCTCCGCTGAAGGTGATCGTGGCCCCCTGGGAGTAGCCGCTGCCGGTAGTCAAGACACGCACACCCAGGACTTGAAGGAGCGTGCTATCCCAGAGCACCTGAACCGTGGCCCCCGATCCAAGGCCATTGACGCCACTGATCGTGGCGGTCGGCGCCGAGGTGTAGAAGCCGTAATAATCCATCCTCACGAACTTGACGACCGTGTCGCCTTCGACCCGGAGGATGCCCCCCTGGCCGCCGGCATGGTTGAGGGTCGAGGTTGTGTTGAAGCCGGTGCCACCGCTGACCACCGAGACAGCTGTGATCACGCCATCGGTAGTGACGGTGTCGACATTGGCCACCAAACCGGTAGCACCGAGCGTGGTGTCGGAGAGGTAGAGCCGATCGCCGGGCAGATAACTGCTGCCACCGCGGATGACGGCAAGCCCGGTGACGACGCCAGCCCCGGAGATCCCCGTGACCTTCACTTCGGCGCCGGTGCCGGCGACGACCGTGAGGAGATCACCCGGCACGTAGCCGCTGTTGGTGTTTGAGATCGTCCCAAGCGAGCCGTTGGTGAGTCCGAGGAGCGGCTGCGCGGTGGCACCGGTACCGCCGCCGCCGGAGAGGGTGGCGGTGGTCGATCCGGGATACTTCGAGCCGCCGCTCGTGACCAAGCCATTGGTCACCCCGCCGGTGAGGTTGGCGACCGCGGAGGCACCGAAGCCCGAGCCACTGGAATCGATGATCTGAACGAGCGGTGCGGCCGTGTAGGCCGTGCCCCCCTGGGCGACGTTGATGCCCTGGATCGCACCGGTCGCGTTGACGCTCACCGCCCCGGTGGCGCCGCCGTCGCCGGAGGAGATCACGACCGTCGGCGGCACCTGGTAGCCGGAACCGCCACTGGTGACCGAGAGGGCTGTCAGGCCGCTGACGGAGGCGACCGCATCCGCGCCCGAGCCGCCGCCGCCCACAAAAGAGATCTTGGGCGCGGTCTTGTAGTTGAAGCCACCGTTGCTGATCGTGATCCCGGTGACCTTGCCGGCGCTGACCTGCGCCGTGGCGACGACGCCCGAGCCACCGCTGCCAGCGTTGTCGAAGACGACCTGCGGTGCGGTCACATAGCCCGAGCCACCGGAGAGCACCTTGACGAACGTCACCTTGCCATCACCGGCGGTGGGGGTGACCACCGCGCCACTGCCGGCCGAGAACGACACCGTCGGCGGCGAGACGTAGCCCGAGCCGGGGTTGGTGACCGTCACGCCGGTGATCTTGCCGGGCGTGAGCACGCGGCCGAGCGGCGCCGAGAACGAGAGCTGGTCGGCCACGGTGAACGTGGCATCGGGGCTCATGATCACGTTGCCGTTGTCGGCGGTGAGGATGAAGTCTTGGGTTGGGTTGGCGGGATTGGCATCGTTGACAAACACATCGCCGACGGCGTTGATGTCGCCATCCTGAGCGCGAAGCCGGATCGTGCCGTTGGTCGTCGTCAGATCGCGGGCGATGAGGCCAGCCGCGGAGGTCGTCAGGCTGATGTCGCCGGTGCCGGCGGTGGCCACGTTGACCGCGTCGAGGAGCCCCTTCGCGGTGACGGTGATCGAGCCGTTGCCGGTGGTGGCGAGGTTGGTGAGCGTGATGGCGTCATCGTCGGCGAGCGTGATCGAACCGCCCGACGTCGCCGTCACGGTGTCGGTGCGGGTGAGGGTGTTGATCGACCCGCCGGCGACAAGTTTGAGGTTCGTCGCCTCAAGTCGCGCCTGGCTGGCGATGTTGCCCGAGGCGGTGAGGTTGATCGAGTCGCCCGAGGCCTTGACGACCGCGGCGCTGGTGACGGCGATGTCGCCCCCGGTCGCGGTGACGTTCAGATTGCCGATCCCCACGGTGCCTGCGGAGACGTTGCTGCCGATCGTCACCGCGTTGCCGGTGAGCGTCAGATCACCCTTTTGGGTGGAGATTGGCCGGTTAATGTTGAGCGTGCTGGCGGCGAGCGACAGGCCGCCAATCGTGTCGAAGTTGGAGTTGGTGATCACCTGCCGGCCCGGCTCGCTGGCCGTCAGCGAGATCGTCGCCTTCGAGGCAGGAAGGGCGTTGATCGTTAGATCGCCCTGGATCTGATTGACGTTGATCGCGATGTCGGCAGCGGGGCCGACGTTCGTGCCCGCGAAGATGTTGTGCTGGGCGAACCCAGCGGTGCGGACATTGATCGTGCCGCCGTCCGCCGCGGCGTTGTTGAGCGTGATGCTCTGCGAGCCGCTGATCAGGCCGGAGGCGCCGGTGAGGATGTTGTGGGGATTGGTGGAGTTGACTTGGAGATTGACGAAGTTGGTGCCGGCGATCTGGCCGTCGATGAGGATGTCGCCGCCGTTGGTCCCGTAGCCGTAGGTCTGGTAGGGGGTCGAGTTCTGCGGGACGCCACCGCCGGTGAAGATCTGGACACCACCGCCGTTGGCGGCGATCGAGGCGCCGGCGATGACCTTGAAGTCGCCGTTGGCAACGCGCCCGTTCATGGGGCCGGTGATCTGGTTCTCGATCTGCACCAGGCTCTCGGCGGCAAGCGTGTTGCCGTGCTTCGACGTCATCGTCGCCTGGACGAAGATCTGCGTTCCGAGGAGGTTGTATCCACCGCCGCCATTGGGGAGCAGCTGCACCGGGGCCGCGTCAGGATAGGCCTCCGCGGCGTTGGAGCGGATGATGATTTTGCCGGTGCCGACGGCCTGGCTGAAGTCGATCTCCATCGCCAGCGGCATCGAGTCACCGACGTTGAGGATGAACGTCGGATCGATCGTGCCGGGGGCGGCGGTGACGCGGATTTTGGAAAGGTGGAAAGGCTCCGGCGCGTCAGTTTTATTCCAGGTGGCCTGCACGGTGGCCTGCCTGGCAAGCGAGATCGGGCCGACCCAGTTTTGACTGGGAATGCCACCGACCGAGGGGAGCGATGTGCCCCAGTTATGGAACTGCGTGCCGGTGGAGAAATAGGGGAGGCCCGAGAACGTCGTGCCGGTGTCGAACTGCAGTTCGTTCGAGTTGGCGACGTTGCGGACGTACATCGTCGCGCTGTCGGAGGGATTCGTCTTATCGTTGAAGATCTCGAAGTCGTACATGTACGCTTGATCTTTGTTGTGAGGCCCATCGTTGGTGTGCGTGAAGCCAACGTACTGAAAGGCCAGTAGGCGCCGATCTTCGAGCGACTCCACCGCCGCGACCACATCCTGGCGGCGCAGCCGCTTCCGCCGGGCCAGCCGGGCGGCGCCTTGCGCGCGGGAGGCGTCGAGATCACGAGAGAAGCGGTTGAAAATGCTGCCGAACTTCATGGCGCTTTTTCCTAAAGAAGAAATCTGCTGGCGGGCGGATGAGGAAGCGGACCGACAACGAACGGCTCGTCGGCGGTCAAGACCGTCACCTGTCTGGAAATCTGTCTGGGAGTCGACGCACGGAGTACGGCAATGCCCACGGGGACCGGAAGGGGAAACCGTCGCACGGTTTGAGGAGATACGGGGCAATTGGATCAGATCGGCGGGGAGCGTGGCTGCAGCGCGGGGGGCGATCCCCATCACGTGGGCGGACGTCTGCTGCGGCCGGAAGCGATGGTTGCGTGAGGTGACCCACCCCACGACCACGCACCGACCGCAGATCGCGGCCTGCCGTTTCCTGCTTCTCCCGTGCCTGCCTGCTGGCAAGGCGTAGCTCTGACCCTTGTGTTGCCCCGTCTCCACTAGAACGGGTGTCATCGGAAAAAGTTCGCCCACCGGTTCCGGATTTTTCCAGAGAGCCCCGCTTCTCCAGTCGGGACATGAGTATTTCCGCGGTTTTCGTCGTTTGGGGGATTGTGGGGATTTGCGGCCCCCGGTCCGGAAATGCCGGTTCCCGCCGGGAGGCGGGAAGGCACTGATCGGGTTGGGACTGGCCGAAGCGGCTCATTACCACCGCCCCTCGAGGCCGAGCGACAGCCCCTGCACGACCGTACTGCCGGCGGTGTTGAGCGACCCCGCGACCGGCGAACCCGGGCCGCCGGAGGTGAGCGTCTGGCCGCGGAGCTGATTGGTCGGCTGGGCGAGGCCCTGGAGCCAGAGGCCGAGGTAGCCAACCCGGAGGGAGAGATTGCAGGTGATCGGGAGCGTGCCGGTCAGGCCGACCTCGCCGACGAAGGCGGCGGAACCACCGGCAGCTCGGACGTTCGCCGTCTGCAACTCGCCAGGGGCAACTTCGTAGGTGTAAGCCGAGTTTTGCACCGCGTTGTTGTAGTAGGCCCCACCCTTGAGGAGGCCGTCGAGGCGGAAGCCCTGGCCCCGGTCCCAGAGGCGGATGTCGGTTCCGATCTGGTAGCCGTAGAGGCTGTTGGAGCACTGATTGCCGAAGACGTCTTGGCCGTAGATCGGCGCCGGATTGGCGGGATCGATCTGGTAGTGATCAAGAAGGGTGAGATTTTCCCCCCAGCCGAGCATCCGGAAGCCCTGCATGAGGGCGATGTTCGGCCGCACCCGCGCCCAGCGGTTGAGCTCAAAGCTCCAGATCGACGCGCTCAAGTCGGCGGTGGCGGTGTCGACCGGCGTGAAGGCATTGCCGTACAGGCCCGGGGGCGTCATGCCGTAGCCGTTGATCGACGGCAGCGTCGCCTCTTGGGAGCGGAAGTTCGCGGCCTTGAACCAGGTCGTTTCCCAGGCGTTCTGGCAGTCGTCGGTGCGGTAGATCGAGAACCGTGGCCCGGCGGCCGTCGTGCTCTCCAATTGGCCGGCACTCAAGGCGGTGGCGCCGTACCCGTTGGGGGTGTTGGCGGTGTAGGAATAGAGCGGGATGTCGTTGGGGGAGTTGCGCCACAGGAGGAGGGCATCGCTGCGGAACGTCCAGGTGGCGCACTTTTGGTCGCGGAGCACCTGAAGCAGTCCCGGCTGCTCAAAAGGCCCCTGATCGCGGGGATAGCGGCAGGCGTCGGCCATCCAGCCGGTCCAGTTGCCGTCGCTGCCACCGTCGTCGACGACCGTGGCGCTGCTGTCGTAGGGAAGAGAGGAATCGACCGCGGAGAATCCCCGCCCGTCGATCGGGCCGGCAGCAAAGGAGGGCGTCGGCGAGGAGCCCGTTCCTTCGGGGGAGGGGGGATCGACCAGCTCAATGCCGCCGTCAGAAACGACGGCCCGGCTGCCATCCTCGTCTGCTCCCCAGTCCTGTCCGGCGGCGGGCACCACCGTCATCGCTGCGGTCGCCGCCACCGACATGGCGGCCATCCACGCTCCGATTCGCGCCTGTTTCCGCATCATCATTCCCGTCTCCGGTGGAAACTCCGAACTGCGGGATGAAATCGGTCATAACGGTCTTGCGGCGGTAGGGTTGTGCCCGCAGTTCGTGTCAGGAAATCTGGGTGGAATGGGCGCCGCGCTCCCCGGAGCGAGGGCTTTCTCCAGCTCGCCCTGGTAGCCCCGTCGCGCGGGGGATGGGGTGGACCCGGCAGGAAGACCAGCCGCGCGAGGCTGGGGGGCATTGCAAACAGCCAGGGATCGACGGAGGAAAGCCGATAACCTCCGGGAAGCAGACATCCACAAACCGATTCGTTGCCCCACGGGAAGAGAGACGTTACCTTCCGAGAAGGTTTTTCTTCAGGAGGGGGGGAAGCCGCTGGACCCATGCCCTCGGATGGGTCGAAGAGAGATTCCAGGGTTTGACGGGATGGGCGCATCCGCGACGACGGTCTTTCGTCGCTGGTGGTTCCCCGATCCGATTCATACCGAGTCATGTCCCCGTCCCGACTTCTGGTTCGCCGGTCTGCCGCCGATCCCCATCTGATTCATTTCGAGCCGTTTCCCGCGAGGCCTCGCATGTTCTTCTCCTGCTGGCTGACCTCCGTCCGAAATCTTTTCACGCCGCGCCGACTGCGAACGATGCGTCGGCCTTTCCGGCGGTGGCGGCAGCCCGATGCCTACCAGCAACTCGAGCAACTCGAGGCCCGGCAGGTGATGACGTTCGACTTCGTGTCGGCCTTCGCCCATGTCGGCGCGTTCATCGCCGAGGGGAGCACCGCGGACCAGGCACCCGCGCAGATCACGCTCAACTTCAGCCCGGGATCGAAGGTCGATCCGCAGTCGATCGCCACCGGCATTACGGTGGTCCGGGGGGGGAATGGCATCCTCGGTGACGGCGACGACATCATCGTCTCCCCCGGGAGCATCACCGTCGACGATATTCCCAACGAAAACTCGGTCGTTGTCCGCTTTGCCGACACGCTTCCCGACGACGCCTACCGGATCAAGATCACGGGGGTCGGGACGGCTGGGCTGAAGACGGTGTCGCAGGGGGCGGGCATCCCGTCGGAAAAGTTCCGTGACGGCGGTACCTTCGAGCTCAACTTCCGGCTCGATCTTGGTGCCCAGGTGATGTCGATCGTGCCGCAGCCAGTGGCTCGCCCGAAGCTCATCACCTTCGGCACCGACATGACGCAGTATCGCGACGGCGATCTCCTGCAGGTCGCGATCCGCGGCGGGAAGACGACCTTCGAGTTCGACACCGACGGCAAGGTCGCCAGCGGTAATCGCTCGGTGACTCTCGCCGGGAAGACGGCCACCGATCTCGCGACGGAGATCGCCGCGGCGATCGGCTCGTCGGGCGTTTTCGGCAGTGAATTGGGAGCGGCCACGGTCAACGGTACTCGGATCAATCTCCGCGGCAGCCAGTTCACGCCAGTCGTGGCCTTCACTCGCTCTGGCTCGGTGCCGGCGTCGTCGCCGGTCACCGTCGGGGATGGCGCCGCGCTCGTGCAGTCGGCCGACAAGGTCGTTGTCTACTTCAACGCCAATGATCCGCTCACCCAGTCTTCGGCGCAGAATCCCCGCAACTACCGGCTCATCGACACAGATCCCGCCACCGGACTCGATGTCTCCGTTCAGGTGCCGGCGAGCGTTTCCTACGACGCTGTCAGTGGCACCTCGGTATTGACGTTTGAGTCGGGGAAGGTGGCGGCCGACAAGCTCTACCGGGTCCAGGTTGGCAACTCGACCGACGAGAACAACCTCCTCGCCAAGGCGGTCAACGTCGGTTCGCTGTTCACTGGCAACGGCTACTCCGTTCAGTCGTTCCTCGGCGACGGCACCGACCTGGGCAACGACGTCGATCTCTACCGCTTGAGCGTGACGGCGGCTGGCACGATCACGGCCCTGATCACGCCCGACGCGGCGCTGGCGCCGCTGGTTCGCCTCTTCGACGCTACCGGTAATCAAGTGGCCGTGAGCACCGCGGCGGCCGCGGGGACGGCCCGGACGGTTTCATTTGTCGCCCCCGGCCCGGGAATCTTCTACGTCGGCATCTCAAGCGCGGGCAACGCTTCCTACAACCCCACGACCGGCAGCGGCGCTGCCGGCGGGACGACGCGTGGCGGCTACAAGCTCGCCCTCGGGTCGACCGTCGCCCTCTCCACCTCCGACGACAACTCCAGTTTCGCCACCGCCACCCCCCTTGGCGCGATCGGCTTGGCCGGGCAGTCGGTGTCGGGGACGATCGCTGTCCACCCGACGATTCTCACGCCGGCCGGCAACCTCAACTTCCCCAGTCAGCCAGGCACCGGTGACGAGCCCGGCCACCGCGATATCCCGGTGGGGATCGAAGCGCACGGCATGCCCGATTCCTTCGTCGATCCCGCCACCGGGATGACCGTCTTTCCCTACAACTTCCAAGACGGCTACGGCTCCGATCCGCAGGGCAACGCGCTCCACAACGCGATCACCGAGGAGCAGAAGCAGCGCGCCCGCGAGATCTTCACCCTCTTCAGCCTCAATGCCGGCATTCGCTTTATCGAGACGGCTCACCAAGGGCTGACGGTTGTCACCGGCGACGTCCGCGCAGTCTCCCCGGGCATCCCGCCGAGTGCCGTCGGTGGCATCTGTGGCGGAAGTCTCGTCGTGATGAACTCGACGATCGACTGGGGCAAGAGTGAATACGGCGGCGGATGGTTTTCGACGGCGATGCACGAGATCGGCCACGCCATCGGCTTGGGCCACGCCTACGATGTCCCCTCGGTGATGGGGGCTGGGGAGTCGGCGGCCCCCAGTGCGATCGGCGAAAATATCCTTCCCTACGACTACGACTACGCCCATATCAACGTCCTTTACCCGCAGAACGGGTCGGACATCGATGTTTACAAGTTTGCCCTCGACACCGCCGGCACCTTCTCGGCGCAGACGATTGTGGCCCGCCAGGGGCAGGCGGCCAAGAGCGAGCTCGACACCGTCCTCACGCTCTACAAGGAAGTGGCCGGGGTGCGCACCCTCGTGGCCCGTAACGACGACTACTACGGGCGTGATTCGTTCGTGGGCCTCGATCTTCAGGCGGGGACCTACTTCCTCGCCGTGACCTCGACCGGAAACACCGCCTTCAATGCCGAGGTGAGTGATTCCGGCTACGGCGGCCGCTCCGACGGCGCCTATGACCTGAAGATCGACTTCACGCCGATCTCTGACGCTGCCAACACGATTGTCGATGCCACCGGCACGCCAATCGACGGCGACCGCGACGGCCAGGTGGGCGGCGCGTTCAACTTCTGGTTCAACACGGCCACGTCGGCCGGCACGATCTGGGTCGACAAGGCGGGGGTCAACACCACCGCGTCGATCGTCACCGGTTCCGCCACCGTGACCGTCGCCAGCACGGCCGATCTCGTTGTCGGTCGGGTCGTCGTTGGCACCGGAATCCAGATTGGGGCCACGGTCGCCGCGATCGTCAGCCCGACGCAGTTCACGCTCTCCAGGAACGCCACGGCCACCAGCGCCACCGCCGGGCTGACCTTCGGCACGCTGTCGAGCCCCTACCGAACGATCGGCGCGGCGCTCGCGGCGGTCACCCCCTTGACGCGGATCGTCCGGATCCTGGGGAACACCGGCAATGACGCCTCGACGCTCGACGACAAGCCCTACCTCATCGGCACTTCACCTGCCGGCACGGCGCTGGCCGACGGGGCGACATTCAACGTCCCGAAGGGGGTGACAGTGATGATCGACGAGGGGGCGGCGCTCAAGCTCCGCGCCGCCGTCGTCAATGTCGGCAGCTCCTCGGGGCTCGTGTCTCGGGCCGGGGCCGCGCTCCAGGTGCTCGGCACGCCGGCGGCACGCGTGAGGTTCTCCTCCTACCACGACGACACGCTCGGCGGAGACAGCGACGGCGTCGGGCCGCTGGTGACGGGGGGGCAGTGGGGCGGCATCGTCCTCCAGCAAGACTCCGATTCCCCCACCGGGAAGGTGTTTCTCAATTCGATCAGCATCGCCTCGCTCAAATACGGCGGCGGCAATGTCTACGTCGATTCGGAGCTTCAGGCGTTCGCGCCGATCCATGTCGTGAGTACCCGGCCGACGCTGGCCTTCAACGAGATCATGGCGAGCGCAGGACCGGCGATCTCCGCCAATCCCAACGCCTTCCTCGATGCCAACGGCCGCTATGGACCGGAGGTCCGCGGCAATCGGCTCCTCGGCAACACGATCAACGGGCTCTTTGTCCGCATCCGCACGGAGCTCGGCAGCCCGATCGACAAGCTCGACGTGCCGGCCCGCTTCAAGAGCACCGATATCGTCTATGTGATCCAAGAAAATCTGATCCTCGCCGGCGGCGCCGGCGGCTATCTGCTCAACGAGGCGACCGGGAGCCCGGAGGCCCGGGCGACGGGGCGCCTGCAGATAGACAATGGGGTCGTGGTCAAGCTCCAGGGCGCGCGGATCGAATTGGAGCGCGGCAACGCGCAGCTCATCGCCGAGGGGACGACGGAGCAGCACGTGATCTTCACGAGCCTCGCCGACAACCGCTACGGCGCCGGGGGGACGTTCGACACCAACGGCATCGCCCCCGATGTCCGCTCCCCTGGAGACTGGGGCGGGATCGTCATCCAGGCCGGGTCGAAGGCGAGCATCGACCATGCCTACGTCGCCTATGGCGGTGGTCTGACGGCGATCGAGGGGGGCTTCGACCGCTTCGACGCCTTCGAGGTCCAGCAGGGCGAGCTGCGGATCGCCAACAGTCGGATCGAGTTCAACGCCTCGGGGAGGTCGACCGGCGATCGCAATGCCCGCGGCAGCAACGACGATTCGACTGTCTTTATCCGCGCCGCCCAGGCGGTGATCGTCGGCAACGATTTCCGCGACAACTCGGGCGCCACCATGAGCGTCAACGCCAACGCGATGTCGGATCGGGCGAGGCCCGATTACGGCCGGAGCACCGGCCCGATCGATCGCTTCGCCGAGTATGACGACAACGTCGGGCCGCTCCTCCGCGACAACCGGATCTCCACGAAGATCAACTACACCACCGACCGGCAGAAGGGGGCCTTCGACATCACCCTCGACTTCGCCGACGGCGTGACCCAGGCGATCAAGGATGCGATGGCGGCGGCGGCCTTCCGCTGGGAAACGGTCATCACTGGTGACATCTCGCCGGTCAAGAACAGCGACGGCACCGTCATCGACGACATTCTGATCCATGTCCAGCCGGGCCTCCTCGGCTCAAACGCCGGCGACGGCACCGGCGGCACCCTCGCCAATGCCAGCCCGACGGCTTACCGGGCGGCAGACGACAAGAATCCGTTTCTTCCCTACACGGCCGACGTCGGCATCGACATGGCCGATGCCACGAGCAGCCAACTCGTCACCATCCTCACCCACGAGATTGGCCACGCCCTCGGCTTCACCTCGGTCAGCAAACTGCTGAACCTCATCTCCGGCGTGCAGTACGTCGGTGCCAATGCCCTCCGTGAGTACCGCAGCACCTTCGACCCCACAGCGACCGGCGTGCCGATCGAGACCGGCGGCGGCTCCGGGACCGTCGGCGCCCACTGGTCGGAAGCGACCTTCGGCTCCGAACTGCTCACCGGCTATCTGAATGCTGGCATCAACCCCCTCACCCGGCTCTCGGTGGGGGCGTTCCAGGATATGGGCTACTCGGTCAACTACTCCGCGTCTGACGACTATCTGCCGAAGTCTGGCACCGCCGGCTATGCAGCGCCGATCAGCGGCGTGGTCGTTCGTGGCGGTCAGATCACCGTCGACAGCGTCTGGGACGACACCGACATCGTCCACATCCTCTCCAGCGAAATCACGGTCGACAATTTCCACACGGCCACGAGCCTGCGGCTGGAGAGCAAGGCCGGAGCGAGCCTCGTTGTGAAGCTCGACGGCCCCAATGCCGGCTTCACCGCCACCGGCACGCCGGGGGAGATCGACGATCGGATCGGCGGCTCGATTCAGGTCGTTGGTGCTCCGGGCTACCCGGTCGTGCTCACCAGCCTCTACGACGACACCGTCGGTGCGAGCCTTGATCCCCTCGGGCGCACTGTCACCGACACCAACAACGACGGCCGGGCCGGGATCGACGCCACGGCGACAGCCCCTGTGACCGGCAGTTGGCGGAGCCTGAAGTTCCTCCCGCTCTCCAATGACACCAACGTCGCCATCGTTCGCGAGGCGGAGAAGCCGTTTACGAACCAGGTCGACATCAATCAGGTCCCCGATGCCGCCCAGGTGCTCGGTGTCCTCGCGCCGACGTTCACGACCGGCACGGCCTCGTCGGAGTCGGTCCAGAGCAAGGCCAGCGACGACAATCGGCGCGACGGCTTTGTCGTTCGCGGCACGATCGCCACCGACGACACCAACGACGAAGATATCTACAGCTTCAGCGGCTACGCCGGGTCGGAGGTGTGGTTTGACATCGACAAGACGTCCGCCGCCCTCGACACGATGCTCGAACTGCTCGACGCCGCGGGCACCGTGCTGGCCCGCTCGGCCGACAGCCAGACCGATACCGGCTCGGTGACCGGCGAGATCGTGAAAAACGCTGCCACTGGCACCACACCCACCTACCAGCTTGCCCACCAAAACATCCTCCCCGGCACGCTCGGCGGCGTGATCTACAACGGCAACACGGCGATCCAGACGTTCACCGTCAATCGGGCGGGCGCGTTTACGTTGACGGCCATCGGCGCACCGGCCACGAGGGTGCTCTCGGCGACGCTCAACCGCGACTCCGGCGCGATCACGCTGGTCTGGAACAGCTCCGTGACGGTCAATACGACGCGCATCGAGGCCGACTATTCCTACGGAAATCTCTCCCTGGCGACCCTCGGCTACACGGCCACCGGCGAGCATGGCGCCTTGCCGCTGCAAAAGGATGCCTACCGCGGCAACGACTACTACACGATCAATCCGCGCGACGCGGGCTTCCGCGCGATCCTCCCCGGCACCAACGGCAGCCTCAACACGTACTTTGTCCGGGTCCGTAGCCAGCCGAATGTCGTGCCGACGGCGACGAAGGCGGCCTACGAGGCAGCGCTGACCGATCCCGACGTCAAGTTGGGGGCAACCAGCGGTGCCTACGAACTGCGGATCCGCCTCCAGCAGCGCGACCAGGTGCCCGGCTCGACGGTCCAGTATGCCGACATCCGCTTCGCCACGACTGGCATCGACGTTCAGGGGCTCCCGCGCAATTCGCTCCTGGCGGGCACAGCCGGCGAAAGTTCCCTGAAGACCAATACTCAATTCATCTATGCCCAAGACATCGGCAAGCTCCTCCAGAGCGACCAAAACACGATCAGCCTGGCCGGCAATGTTCAGACGTCGACCGATGTGCGCTGGTTTACCTTCTCGGTTGACTACGCCGGGATCCAGGCGATCGGTGGCGTCAACGGCGGCAAGAAGACCTGGGCGACGGTCCTTGACATCGACTACGCCGACGGCTTCCGTGGCGACCTGACGATGTCGGTCTTCGACTCGGCCGGCAGGCTCATCTACGTCAGCCGGGATTCCAACGTCGCCGCCGACCAGCCCGGGGCCGGCCAGGGGAACGACTTCAAGGATCTCTCCCGCGGCTCCGTCGGCAAGCTCGATCCCTACATCGGCACCGTGCAACTCCCGGCCGGGGCCACAACCGCTGACCCGACGAAGTACTACGTCGCGCTCACCTCGAATGCCCAGCTCCCCAGTGCCCTCGACGGCACGTTCAAGAGTGGCGCGACCAACGCGCTGGTGCGTCTGGAGCCGATCGACTCGGTGCAGCGGGTGATCGAGGATCACATCGGATCGACCGGCTACAGCTCCGGTGGCTTGCCGGTGCAGCCGACGCAGGGGGCCCTCTTCACCTTCGCCGGAGCACAGCGCACGCCGCAGCTTTCGGCCAACATTCGGGCTTTGTCGCTGGCCGACGTGACACTCTTCGTGACGACAGCGAGTTCGCTCTACACCGGCAACGCGCTGCTCGGCAACGCCGTGACCCCGATCGTGCAGGGGGGATACGGCGGCACGCCGGTCGGTGACATCGACATGCGGACCGACGGCAAGCTTTTCATTGCCTCTGGGTCACGCGACGATGCGAATGTCGCCCGCATCCGCGAGATTAACCCCGTCACCGGCGGGGACATCTCGTCGGTCGGTGACGCGATCCCCAATCCGGCTGTGCCGCCGGCGGCGGCCGACTATTGGAAGAGTTTCAGCGACACCGTTGACGCGATGGCGATCCAGCGTACGAACGACGGATACAACCTCAACGTCTTCACGTCGGTCCGCGACAGCGGCAAGTCGGTCCTCTACTGGGGGCGTGCGGACGGCAACGCCGTCCAGGCCGACAATACCCCCTATAGCATCAGGGGGGAGATCAAGGGGGCCGGTGTCAGCGGGCTAACGACGGGGCTCCAATTCCGCTACAACGCCGAGACGCTGTACGGCGTGAGTGATGCCGGTCAGTTCTATACTGTGAGCAAGTATGGCGGCACGGCCACCCTAATTGCTGATTTCTCCGCCGAAGTGGGCGGTTTTCAAGGGCTCACGGCCGCGCCGGAGAACCTCGAGAACGGTCGCTATGCCGGCGATTTCTTCGCCATCACGACCTCCGGCAAGCTCGTCTGCATCCAACTCAACTCGGCCGGATCGACAGCGTCGCTGATGGAGAACGTCTTCGACAACAACGCTGACGGCGTGCCGGAGGCGAAGGTCTCGAACGTGCTCGTTGCCGGTGCCACCGGCTTGGCTTTCTCGCCGCTCGACATCAATCTCTGGCACCCAACGGATAACAGGGGCGGTGATGCGGGGCATGG
>JBAWVV010000066.1:0-14555 GCA_037147115.1 Planctomycetia bacterium
GCGGTGGGAGACGATCTCCGTCACCGGCATCGACATCAGTCCGCGGGCGCTCGAGCGTGCCCGGGCCCTCGCCGGCCGTCGTGGGAGCCCGGCGACGTTCGCCCACCGCGATGTCACGGTCGACGGCTGCCCTCCCTGCGACGTGGCCGTCAGTTCGCTCTTCCTCCACCACCTCGATGATGACGCCGCACGGCAACTGCTCCTCGTCATGGCGGCGGCCGCCCGGTGCGGGATCGTCGTCTCCGATCTGATCCGCAGCCGCTCAGGGCTCCTCCTCGCCCACCTCGCTACGATGGTGCTGACCCGGTCGCGGGTGGCTCGGGTCGACGGGCCACTCTCCGTCCGTGCGGCCCGGACGGTGACGGAGTACCGCGCGCTGCTGGCATCGGCCGGCCTCGGGGACGCGAAAGTCCACCGGGTCTGGCCCGAGCGGGTCGTGATCGTGTGGCGCGCTGTGGGGAAGGAACCATGAAGACCGACCTCATCACCGTGCCGGGAACGATCGGGCTGGCCGCTGCGGCCGGCCCGTGGGAATGCGTCGTCGTCGGGGCCGGGCCGGCCGGTGCCGCCGCCGCCCTGCGACTGGCGCGGAACGGGGTGCGGGTGCTTCTCGTCGACCGTGCCAACCTGCCCCGCGGCAAGGTGTGTGGGTGTTGCCTGTCGCCGGCGGCACTCAAGGAGCTGACTATCCTCGGCCTGGAAGCGATCGCCGCGGGCGCCGGCCAGCCCTTGAAGACGCTCGCGCTCTCCTCCGGCGGATGGACGGCCCGGCTCCCGTTTCGTGGCGGCGTCGTGATCTCGCGGGAGCGACTCGATCTGGCGATCGTGGAGGCGGGATGCGCGGCCGGCGTCGAATGGCTGCCGGGGGTCGATGTCGTCGCCGCCACGGTGGCGGCCGACGGGGCCGTGGCCGTGTCGCTAAGGGGTGTCACCGACGGAGTTGTGGTGACGATCCGCTCCGAGCGCCTGATCTTGGCGACGGGGCTCGTCGACCGTGTCCGCGGCGATGCCGACGACCGTGCCGAGCGGTGCTCCCGTGGCGCCGTCGGGAGCGCACGCTGCCTGATTGGGGTCGGCACCACGCTGCCGGCCGACGCCTCCGACCTTCCCTCCGGCGAGCTCCGGATGCGCGTGGGGCTGCGCGGGTATTGCGGCCTGGTCCGCCTCGAGGATGGCCGGATCGATGTCGCCGCGGCGCTCGATCGCGACGCGGTGCGCGCCGCAGGGGGGCCTGTCGATGCGCTGCTGGCCCTGTTCGACAACAGTCCCGATGCCGGTGGCAACGAGCTCGTTGCCAGCCTCCGCGCCGCCCGGCTCACGGCCACCCCGCCGCTGACGCGCCGCGCCCCGCCATCCTCGCGGCAGGGGCGGATTTTGCGGGTCGGTGATGCGGCCGCGTATGTCGAGCCGTTCACTGGCGAGGGAATCGGCTGGGCCCTGGCCAGCGCCCGACTCGCAGCCGACACGATCCTCCAAGGGGCCGGCGGGGCCCGCGTCGGCGAGGTGTATGCCGGGGCGCACCAGCGCCACTTCGTCGCCCCCCACGCGCGCTGCCGGAGGGTGGTGTCATGGTTGCGGAGCCCGGCACTGGTCACCGCTGCGGTGGCCTCGGCGCGGATCGTGCCGCGCCTTGCCGCGCGGATCGTGCCGCTGGTTGTTGGGGCCGGGGCCCGGGGAGGTGCTGCATGAGCTTCACGATCCGCGCCATCGCGTCCGCCACGCCGCCGCACCGGATCACGCAGGGGGATGCCGCGATCTTAGCCGTGTCGTTCGGGAACGTGCCCCCTGGCCGCCAGCGGTCGCTCGAGGCGATGTACCAGCAGACCCGGATCCGGACGCGCGGATCGGTGCTCCTCGAGACGCCGGACGCGGCTGGCGCGGTGCAGCACTTCTTTCCGGCAGCGAGCGGGAGCGACGACGCGGGGCCGACGACCGCGGCACGCATGGATCGATATGCCAAAGAAGCCGGGGGGCTCGCTGTGGCCGCCGCGCGCGGGGCCCTGGCCCTCTCCGGCATCGATGCAGGGCGGGTGACGCACCTGGTCACCTGCTCCTGCACCGGCTTTGCCAATCCGGGCGTCGATCTCCAGATCGTGGCCGACGTTGGGCTTCCCGCGACCGTCGCCCGAACGCACATCGGCTTCATGGGATGCCACGGCGCTTTCAACAGCCTGCGGGTGGCCGGTGCCTTCGCGGCCGATCCGCGGAGCGTGGTTGTGGTCGTTGCCGTCGAGCTTTGCAGTCTCCACTTCCAGTATGGCCAGCGTGGTGATTTCGTCGTTGCCAATGCGATCTTCGCCGACGGCGCGGCGGCGCTCGTGGCCACCGGCGGGGAGGCCAACGGCGGCTGGCAGGTGCGGCGGCAGTGGTCGGCGATCCTCCCCGATTCGCGCGACGACATGGGCTGGGCGATCGGCGACCATGGTTTCCGCATGACCCTCTCGCCGCGCGTGGCCGGTGTCCTCGAGGGGGGGATCCGCGCGCTCGTCGAGGGGGCCCTCGCCACCGAGGGTCTCGGCATCGCCGACGTCGGGGCCTGGGCGGTCCACCCCGGCGGACCTAGGATCTTGGACGCGATCGGCGTAGCGCTCGGCCTTCCCGCCGATGCCCTCCAGGCATCGCAGGCGGTGCTCGCCGACCATGGCAACATGTCGAGCGCCACGATCCTTTTCATCCTCCGCGACCTGCTAGCCCACACCACCGCCACCCGCTGCTTCGCGATGGCCTTCGGGCCGGGGCTGACGGCAGAGTTTGCCCTCCTCGAGCGGGCTCCGCCCGCCGCCATTTCTCTCGGGAGCGATCCATGAGCCACGACCGACTCGACACCCATCTCCACCACCATCCCGACCGTCATGCGCCGCACCATGAGGAGCATTTCGAGGATTCCGAGTCGGTTCGCGACATCGTGATCGGGATGTCGGACGGCCTGACGGTGCCGTTTGCCCTCGCGGCAGGGCTGTCGGGGGCGGTGGATTCCAGCAGCATCATCATGACCGCGGGGCTCGCCGAGGTGGCGGCCGGGGCGATCGCCATGGGGCTGGGGGGCTATCTTGCGGCGCGCACCGACCAGGAGCACTACGCCGCCGAACGGGTCCGCGAGGAGCGGGAGGTCGAGGAGGTCCCGGAGCGGGAGGCCAGGGAGGTAGAGGACGTCCTTTGCACCTACGGCCTCACGCCTGAAGACGCGCACAAGGTCACCAACGCGATCCGCACCGACAAGCAGCGGTGGGTCGACTTCATGATGCGTTTCGAACTCGGCCTCGAGGAGCCCGATCCGCGGCGCGCCACCCGCAGTGCCCTGACGATCGCGGGGGCCTACGTCGCCGGGGGGCTCGTGCCCCTCTCCCCTTATGCGCTCGTGTCGTCGGTGCCGGTGGCGCTGGCCTGGTCGGTGGCGGTGACGCTCCTGGCACTGCTCGTCTTCGGCTACGTGAAGGGGCGGTTCACGACCAGCCACCCCTGGCGGAGCGCCTGGCAGACGGTCCTCGTCGGCGGACTGGCGGCCTCCGCGGCGTTTCTCATCGCCAAGTCGATCGGCTGAATCGGCCCGTCAGATCGTGTTGACCAGCCGCGATTTGCCCGAGCCCATCTCCCGCGCGAAGGTGTGCTGGTGGTAGTGAAACAGGCACTTCACGGCGTAGGCGAAGATCACGGCCGGCTCCGGGCGGCGGCGGGCGAGGTTGAGGATCCGGCGCCGGTAGGTGCGACGGAGCAGCGGATCTCTGACGTGGCGCATGAGGCCCAGGATGATCGCCGCTGCCCGGACGAGATCGACGGCCCCGGCCCACCAGCGCCGCCACGGACGCTGCCGGAGGTGGGCTGCCCGCGGCTGGGCGAAGTGGAATCCACCCTCGAGATAGAGCCGGTCGAGCCGGTCGAACCAGCCCTCCGGCTCATGGAGCCCGACGAGGAGGGCGAGGTAGCCGTCGCGGAGAAAAGCCCGGGGAATCCCCACAGGAATGACATTCGTGCCGAACTCGGCGGCCCCTGCGTCGTCGAGCCGCCCGTCCGCCGCGAGCCGGGCGTGGAGGGGTGTCTTTGGGATTGCCGCAAGCATCCCGATCATCGCGTGGGAGATCCGCGCGGCCTCCACAAAGCTGTGCTGGAGTTCGAAGACCCCCGCGTCGTCGTGATCGAAGCCGACGATCAGGCCGCACCACACCTCCAGGCCCGCTCCCTGGATGGCGTGGACCTTCTCGACGAGCGAGCGCGTGCCGCGGAGGTTCTGGAGTTTCTTCGTTTCCCGCAGGGAGGCCTCGTTCGGGGTCTCGATGCCGACAAACACGCTGACGAAGTTCGCCTCCGTCATCAGCTCCATCAGTTCCTCGTCGTCGGCGAGATCGATCGAGGCCTCCGTGGTCAAGATCAGCGGGTAGTCGTGCTCCCGCTGCCAGGCGGCGATGGCCCGGAGATGTTCCTTGATCGCCTCCTTGTTGCCGATGAGGTTGTCGTCGACGACGAACACGAGCCCCATTGCCTGGCGCCGCAGGGCCTCGAGCTCGTCAACGACCTGCCGGGTGTTCTTGAGGCGTGGCCGGCGGCCAAAGGTGATGATGATGTCACAGAACTCGCACTGAAACGGACAGCCGCGCGAAAATTGCACGCTCCCGAAGAGGTAGCGATCCATCTTGAGGAGATCGTGGCGGGGGAGCGGGACGCGCGTCATGTCGGTGCGCTCCGCCTGCTCGTAGCGGGGGCGGTGCCGTCCGGCCCCCCAGTCGGCAAGGAACTCGGGCCAGGTCGTCTCCGCCTCGCCGACGAAGATCGTCTCCACGAGGCCCTCGAAGGCCTCCTCGGACACCGACACCCACGGACCGCCGACGACGCAGAACGCGCCCCGGGCCTTGAGCTCACGGAGGATTTCCCGCATCCGGTCCTGCTGGACGCTCATCCCGGTGAGACCGACGATGTCGGCCCGGGCGAGGCGCGCGAAGTCGATCGTCTCGACGTTCTCATCGACGAGGGTCACGTCGTGGCCCTCCGGCGTGAGGGCCGCCAGCAGCGGCAGGCAGGCGACGGGAAGGTTGGCCCGTTTGCCGACGACCGGGAGGGCATGCTCGAAGCCCCAGAAGGAGGGATCGAAACGGGGATTGACGAGCACGATGTCGGCCATGGGGGCGATCAGTCTTGCGGGGAGAGGGTGAGGCGATCAGCCGAGCCGGCCGCGGCGTAGAGCGAAACGGTGCCGGCGAAGGCCTGCGGAACGGGCGTGCGGATCGAGAGCGGCCGCGGTGCCAGGAGCCCGAGGAGCGTCGGCACGTCGGCCACGCGGAGGATGTTGAGGAACGCGGGAGCGTCGGAGGCCATGTGGGTCGGCGGAGGGGTGTCGAGATCGACCGTGGCGACCAGCGGCGAGAAGATCGCCGCATAGGCGGCCACGAGCCCCGCGCCCCCTGACCCGGCCAATTCGATCGGCCGCGGGGGCGTGCCCGCGGGATCGGCCGCGCGGATCACTGCCACGGCGGCGAGCGTGTCACGCACCTGCCCGCCGGCGACGCTGTCGCCGAGGAGCGCCATCGACCGCTCGACATGGTTGGGGGGATTTCGCCGCGTCCACCGGCCGGCGCCGACACCACGCGGATCGAGCTGCCACAGCGCGGTGCCGTCGTCGCTGGCCCCGGGGGGAGCGGCGCCATCACCGCGGACGACGAGTCGATGACGGCGGGCCGTGGCGCGGACGGCGGCCGGGGGGGGGGAAAGCTCGACGAACAACCCGGGCTCGGTTTCGATCCGCCCCGGACCAACGGCGGGGCGATCGACGGCGGGCGTCGCCGGCACGCCGCCAAGGTCGCGGAATGTCACCCGCTTCAGCTCGTCGAGCAGCCGGCCCCGCCAAGGATCGAAATCCCCCGTGCGCGGGGGCGCGGGGCGCCCCAGCACGACAAAGTGCTCGTCGATCGTGGTGTTGAGCTGATCGGCCGGGATGGCGGAGTCGTCGCGAAACACCCGGAGACGCTCCGGCGGGATCGGGTGGCCGGGCGTGGCCCCGCGCTCGTCGACGAGGTCGATCTCGCTGTCGGTCACCGGGCGGGGATCATCCCGGAGCCAGGAGCCCATGAAGCGGTAGGCGCCGGCGCGGATGTCGGAGCGGTAGGCGTGGCCACCGAGGCTGACTTGGGTGTCGAAGCGGTCGCCGGCCCCGTCGAGCGCGTAGATCCGTTCGAGGGTGGCGGCCACTCGTTCATTGGCGCTCATCGGGAAGATCGGATCGGCGTCGCTGTTGATAAACAGAAGCGGCCGGGGTGCGACGAGCGCGGCGATCCGTGTCCAGGGCCATTGGAAGGTGTTGACGAGGAACATGCAGTCGCAGTGGCCGTCGATGCAACGGTCGGGGACGTAGGCCGTCAGATCGGCCATCCCGCTCACCGGCACCGCCGCCCTCACGCGCTCATCGGCCGCGGCGATCCAAAATGTTGTCGCGCCGCCGCCGCTGATCCCCGTGACGCCGATCCGCTCGCGGTCGACGTCGGCCCGTGCGGCGAGGAGATCGATGGCGCGGATCCCGTTCCAGCATTCGACGCCGGCCGGCGTGTAGCCGCGTGACTGCCACCACCATCGCCCCTCGCGGTAGGTGCCATGGTGGGTGGCGGCGATCTCGCCGAGCTGGAGGGTGTCGAGGACGAGGCAGACGTAGCCGTGGCGGGCAAACCACAGGCCGTGATCCTGGAAGGCGGTCTTATTGCCGTCGCGGCCGCGGCCGGAGTGGCCGCAGAGGTAGACGATGGCCGGATGCCGCGTGCCGGGGGGGGAGGGTGCAGGGCGCCACAGGTTCGCCGTCACGTACAGGCCGGGGATGCTTTGGAAATGCAGATTCTCGACGACGAAGCCATCCTCCTCGTGCCGGCCCGTGACGGTGGCGCCGAGCGGCGTCCGCGCCGGCAGCGGATCGAGCCCGAGCATGAAGAGGTATTCAGCCCGGAGCTGCGCCTGCCGCGTCGCGTCGCGCGGCCGGAGGTCGGCGGCGATCGCACGCTCGATCCGCGCCGTGCGGGCGGTGAGCCAGCCATCGATCATTCCGTCCCCCGGTGCGGCGGAGTCGGCGGCGGGCTGGGCGCGGACGATCGTTGCGGCGAGGAGGAGCGGGAGGAGCAGGAGGAACGCGGCGATGGAACGCAGGCTGGCACGCCGCGGAGAACCAGAGCCGAAGGTCTTCAAGCGCATCGGAATCTCCTCGACGTGGCCATTCCCCGGATGCCGCGGCCCGCCTGCGAAACCCTGCCGGCAGCCAGCGCCGAATCGGCGCCGGCGCCCTCACGCGACGGAAAAACAGGGGGATCGAAATCGATCGGCGGCGCGGCCGGCCGGCCCATCGTACGGTACCGGGCCCCAACCGATTGCCGCGTTCCAGTGATCGGGATAGAATCATCCTGTTTTCGTTTGGGGCCGGACGACGGAAGACGCCCCGCGCAGGGAACCTTGATGACTTCGTTCAACGACACCAGACACCTCTGGGCCCTCGGCGCTTTCCTGGCTGCCGTCGGGCTTGTCGGCATGGTCGTGCGGCGCGAGATGGTACCGGACGACTTCGGCACGAAGGGTCCCTACCGGGCCTCGGCGCTCGACGATATCGCCGCCCAGCCGAGCCTGTTCCAGGCCGATGCCACCTGCCACGCCTGCCATGAATCGGTCGAGCATGAGCGGGCCGGGACGTCGCACGAGACGGTCAGCTGCACCCACTGCCACGGCCTCGCCGTCGACCATGTGGCGATCGCCAGAAGGGGGGCAGCGGATCCGACGGTCACGCTCCCTCCGGCCGCCGAGTGGGATGGTGATTTCCTCACGAAGGCCGATCTCTACATCTCAAAGGACCGGGCCACGTGTTTGTCCTGCCATGAGGCGGTGGTGGGGATGCCGGCCGATTTCAAGAAGATCGACGTTGCCGTCCACCTCGAGGAGCAGGGGGCTTCCGAGCCGCTCTCGAAGGAAACCTGTTTCGAATGCCATGGCGGGCACGACACCGCCCCCTGATCGAGCCACCACGGCGGCCCCGAGGCCAGGATTCGCACCATGAGCCTGTTTGAGCTTCCGATTCTCCCCACCCTCGGTGCCGCCGCTGCGGGAGGCTGTGCCTCGGGGGGCTGTTCGTCCGGCGGCTGCGGCACGGGCGGCTGCGGCACGGCGCCGGCCGAGCGGGCCAGCGAGAACTCCCGGCGGGAGTTTCTCAAGACCGCCACGACGCTCACGCTCGGGGCCATGTCGCTGACCCTGCTCCCGGGCGTCACGGCTGGCGACGACATGCTCCCGCTGCCACCGCCCGGGGACGCTGGCCACGCCCCGGCGGCCAAACCGATGTACGGCTTTCTGATCGACACCACGAAGTGCATCGGGGCGGGGAAGTGCCTGACCGCCTGCCGCGTCGAGAACAGCGTGCCCGACGGGCAGTCTCGGACCTGGGTGGAGCGCTACGTCCACTACAAGGACGGCCGCGTCGAGGTCGATCTCGTCCCCGAGACCGGGTACGCGGGATCGGGCGAGGTCCAGCCGGCGGCCGAGGATGTCCTGCGGGCCTACTTCGTCCCCAAGCTTTGCAACCAGTGTGTTGATGCACCGTGCAACCAGGTCTGTCCGGTCCATGCCTCGATCAAGAGCCCGGAGGGGATCGAGCTGGTCGACACCGAACGCTGCATCGGCTGCGGCTACTGCGTTCAGGCCTGCCCCTACGGCATCCGCTTCATGAACCACGACACCGGTGTCGCCGACAAATGCAACTGGTGCTACCACCGCGTGATGCGGAACGAGCAGCCGGCCTGCGTCGAGGCCTGTCCCACCGGCGCGCGCGTCTTCGGCCGCATCGACGATCCTGACAGCGAGATCTCGAAACGGCTGGCGACCGTGCCGACCAACGTCCTCAAGCAGCACCTCGGCACGCTTCCGCTGACCCGTTATGTCGGGCTCACCGACGAGGTGACGTGATGGAGTTTCACGCCCTCCACGACGCGCCGTTCATCTTCCCCAACGATGCCCATCCGCCGTGGAGCATCATGATCGTCCTCTATCCCTACATCACGGGGATGGTGGCCGGGGCGTTCGTCGTGTCGACGATGTACCACGTCTTCCACCGCGAGGCGCTGCGGCCGGTGGCCCGCCTGGCGGTGGTCACGTCGCTCTGTCTGGGGGCCTGCGCCACACTCCCCCTCCTCCTCCATCTCCATCAGCCGCTGCGGGCGTTGAATGTCGTGGCGACGCCGAGCCCCACCTCGGCGATGGCGGGCTTCGGGTTCATCTATTCCTTCTACATGCTCGTCCTCCTCGTCGATGTTTGGCTCATCTTCCGGCCGGCGATCGTCGAGCGCGCCGGGACGGCGACCGGTGCGTGGCGTGGGGTCTACCGCATCCTCGCCCTAGGGGTGGTCGAGATCACGCCCCGGGCGGCCGAGATCGACCGCCGGCTCGTCCATGCCCTCTCGGTGATCGGGATCCCGGCAGCGTGTGTGCTCCATGGCTACGTTGGCTTCCTGTTTGGCGCGATCAAGGCCAATCCTTGGTGGTCGACGTCGATGATGCCGGTGATCTTTCTGACCTCCGCGATCGTGTCGGGGATCGCCGTGCTCACGCTCCTCTACCTGTTCCTCTGCCAACGAAGCGACATGGAGCCCGACGCGGAGTGCGTGCGGAGCCTGTCGCGGCTGCTGTGGATGTTTCTCCTCCTGGCGGTCGTGTTCGAGGCGATCGACATCCTCCATGTCGCCTACGAGCGCGAAGAGGAGTGGCATGTGATCCGAGCCCTCCTGTCGACGAAGCTGCGCTTCTCCTACCTCACGCTCCAGATTGTCATCGGCTCGCTTCTACCGCTCCTCCTCCTCCCGCTGCCGGCCTTCTCGCGCCGGTTCAACGCCGGCTTTCGCCATTCGATTGCCGGCGTCTGTGCCGTCCTCGTCCTCGTGCAGGTGGCGGCGATGCGCTGGAACGTCGTTGTCGGCGGGCAGTTGTTCTCGAAGAGCTTCCGAGGGTTCGTCGAGTATCCGGTCGACTGGTTCGGCCGCGAGGGGCTCTTGGCGGCGGCCGTGGTGCTCGCCATGCCGATGGTATTCCTGTGGGGGGCGATGAAGCTCCTCCCCGTCTGGCCCCCGAGTCCGGAATCCGAATTAGGAGCGAAGGCATGATGCTGACGACGTCGACGGTTTCCCTTGTGGCCCGCCGAGGCGGAAGCCAGCGCGCCATCGCGCTGGTGATCCTGCTGGCGGCCTTCGCCTTCCCGGCGCGGCCTGCTCCGGCGGCGCCGACGGTGCCCGAGACGGTGACGTGGGAGGAGGGGATTGAGTATTCGACGCCTGCGGGAGAGTCCCTCAAGCTCAACCTCGCCCGGCCGAAGTCGGGCGACGGGCCGTTCCCGGCCGTGATCTGCATCCACGGCGGAGGCTTCCGGGCCGGGACGCGCGATGGCTACGATCAACTCTGTGTCCGCCTGGCGCAGCGCGGTTATGTGGCGGCGACGATCTCCTACCGGCTAGCGCCGAAGCATCGTTTTCCGGCTGCTGTCCACGACACCAAGGCCGCCGTTCGTTGGCTCCGGGCCCATGCCGCCGAATACCGGATCGACCCCGATCGGATCGGCGTTACCGGAGGCTCCGCCGGCGGGCATCTCGCCCAATTCCTCGCTGTGACAGCGCACGTGCCGCGGTTCGAGGGGGAGGGGGGCAATCCGGGCCAATCCAGCGCCGTCGCCTGTGTCGTCAACGTCTACGGCCCGAGCGACTTCACGCAGTCGTACGGAAAGAGCGTCGACGCCCACGAGGTGCTGCCGCTGTGGTTCGGCGGCAACCTCGACACCCATCGCGCGCTGCACATTCAGGGGAGTCCGCTGACGTGGGTGACCCCCGACGCGGCGCCGACCCTCTGCATCCACGGGACGGAGGATGCCTACGTCGCCCACGAGCAGGCCGAGTGGCTCATCGACAAGCTCAAGGGGGCCACCGTCGAGGCTGAATTGCTCTCGCTTCCGGGGGCCGGCCATGGCTTCAAGGGGGCCGACGCCGAGAAGGCCGATGCGGCGCTGTTCGATTTCTTCGACCGACACCTCGAGGCCCGGCGCTGAAGCGTTGTCACCGGTGGGACAGGCTCACGTCCCGCCGCGGAGGTGGGTGTCGAACCAGCGGCCGAATTGGATCAGATCGAGGAGCATCGTCGGCCAACCGTGGTCGCCGCCGCGGTGGACGACGACCTTCACATCGTGCCCCAGTTGGCTCGCCTTCGCCTCGAATCGCTGGGATTGATCGAGGGGGACGAGCCGGTCGGCATCGCCGTGGTAGATCAGCGTCGGCGAAAGGTGAGTGGAGAGCTGGTGGAGCGGCGAGAGCTCCCGGCCGATTTCCGGCCATGTCGCGAGGTCAATCGGATCCTGCTCGAGCGCGGCGCGGAAGCTGATGGGGGGGCCGCCGTCGCGGGGGTTCTCCGTCGAGTCGCCAAGATCGAGGAAGTCGGTGACCGGATAGAAGATCGCCACGGCCTGCACGGCACTGCTGGCCCGGTCGATCTCATCCGGGGCCGCTGGATCGCCGGGGCCGCCGCGGGTGGCGATCATCAGGGAGAGGTGGCCGCCGGCGGAGCCTCCGGTGAGCCCGAGCCGGTCGGGATCGACCCCGTAATCGGCCGCGTGGGTGCGGATGAAGCGGATCGCCCGGTGGGAGTCGGCCACGATCTCCTTGATCGTCGCCTCCGGTTGCGACACGTGGTAGACGGGGAAGATCGTGTAGCCGCGCCGCAGGAGCGGGGCGAGGATGAGGGGATTGAAGCTGCCGGGGCCTCCTGAACGCCAGCCGCCGCTGGTGAAGTAGACGATCCCGAGACCGTTGGGCTGGGCGGGGCGGACGACGTCGAACGTCAGGTCTTTCCCCTTCCGGGCGCCGTACACGACCCCCTTTTCAGCCTCGAAGGATGGGTGGTAGTAGACCCACCCGGCGGCAATCCCGATCCCGGCGACCGCGACGAGCACGAGGAAGCCGCCGAACAGCCAGGTGAGGAGGCGGAGGATCGGCAGGCCGCGCTTCGGGAGCGGGGCTTCGACGGCAGGGGAGTGGCCATGATCGGACGGGGCGGGGAGGGGCACAGTCTGACTCCGGGCGGACTCGGGGCGATGGCTGGAACGTACCAAGCGTGGATGCCCCGACCAAACCCGGCAACAGGGGGGCCGCCGATCCGGCCAGCCGCAACTCCCGCCGCGCCGCCAGGCCTAGTCTGATCGGCGGTACGATCGGTCCACCCGGCACGATTTGCCTCCCCGGAAGGGGAGTGAATAATCGAGCAGTGACCCATCCGCCAACGCCCCGCCGTCAGCCCCCACCCGTCCCATGTCCTCCATCGGTTTGGCGCTCTCCGGTGGCGGCTTCCGGGCCACGCTCTACCACCTCGGAGTGATTCGCTACATGCGGGACAGCGGCTCGCTGCCGCTCGTCGCCGACATCGCCGCCGTCTCCGGGGGAAGCATCGTTGCCGCCCACCTCGTCCTCAATTGGAATCGCTACAACGGCAGCGATTCAGAGTTCGCCGAGGCCGCCGCCGAGGTGGTTCGCTTCGTCCAGTTCGACGTCCGCAACCATATCGTCCGTCGGCTGCCCCTCCTCTTTCCGCTCCGCTCCGCCGCCCGGCTCACCGGGTGGCCCACCGCCCGGCTCGCCCCGAACGCGATCCTCGAGCGGCACTACCGGGACTTCCTTTACGGCGACCGCCGGCTGTTCGAGCTCCCGCAGAGCCCCGGGCTCCACATCCTTGCCACGAACGTCAGCGATGGAGTCCTCTCGGTCTTCAATCGCGACGGACTCCATGTCCAGAAGCGTGACCTCGACGGCGAAGACCCGTTCCATCACGTTCCCGGGTGGACCGCGCCGATCGCCAAGGTGGTCGGCGCGTCGAGTGCCTTCCCGGGCTTCTTCCCCCCCGTCGAGATCACCGCCGCCGACCTCGGCGTCCGCGAGGGGCGCTTCCCCACCGAATCGTTCACCGACGGCGGCGTCTACGACAACCTCGGGATTCGTGCCTTCCGCTGGCTCCAGCAAGTCCGTGGCAGCCCGCTGTCGCGCGTGTTCGTCAGTGATGCCGGCAAGCCGTTCCAGATCCTCGGTGACACGTCACTCGGTTTCCTCGCGCAGTCGATCCGCGCCACCGACATCCTCTGGGACCGGGTCTGGCAACTCGAGCGGGAGAACTTCGGCGATCAAAACGGCTTTCATTTCATCCCCATCACGACGGTCGTGCCGCCGGCGGAGGATCCCCATGCGCTCCATCCCGTCCTCCAGGCGGAGGTATCCTCGATCCGCACCGACCTCGACCGCTTTTCCGATCTCGAGGTGAACACGCTCGTCGGCCACGGGTACGAGGTCGCCCGGAGCACTCACCGGCGCATGGCGGGAGCCGGCGTGGGGACTGTCCATGAAGGCCCGGTGTGGCTGCCGTTGCCCACCGACGCCGCGCTCGTCGAAGCCCCGGGCACGGGCGCGTCGGTGCCCGCGGAGCCCCGCACCGGCACCGCACGTACCATCGGCACCGACCCGCGGGCCCTCCTCGCGGCGAGCCTGCGGCGCTCGGGGCAGCGGAAGGTGTGGTCGACCCTCCTCGACTTCCGCGATTGGCCGAGTTGGATCTACCTGGCCCTCGCGCTGGTCCTCTTTGTCTGGTTGCCGATCCGGTTCTGGCGGATCCACCACCACGAGCAGATGCTGACGAGCGTCATCAACTCGATCGCCAAGGGGGATCCCGACATCCGCCTCGTCCTCGATCTCGTCGAGAATGACCCGCTCCGCGACTGGAAGCCGATCGCCGTCTCCGACAGCACCGATCTCGCCCCAGCGCACGTCGGCGACATCGAAATCCTCTCCCGGAGCCGGATCATCGACCTGCGGAAGACGTGGGTCGGCCAGGGGGCCCGCGAAGGGCAGGGGGTCGTGCAGATGCGCGACCGGCTCACGGTCCGCGTCTTGGAGGGGGCGAAGGATCCCTCGCTCACGCTGCGGACGGCCAACGTCGTCCGGGAGCTCAAGTACCGGCAGCCACAGAACCAGCCGCCGCTCACCGTGCGCCGCGGCTTCGAGGAGGCGGATGGGGAGCGGCTCGCCCGCTATGCGGTGTCGTGCGATCTCTCCTCCGCGCCACGGGGCGTGCCGGTGACGATCGAACTGGCCACGCAGGCCCGCTTTCCCAAGCTGCTCCCGGGGAGGATGCCGTTCCTCCTTGATCATCCCACCGATCTGCTCACCGTCTGGATGCTCTTCCCCGAGGACCATCCCTACCACACCTACAACCTCCTCCGGCATCCGTCCGGCGAGCCCGCCGCCTCCGAGCCGCTCTCGGCCCGCTACACGATCGACCATCCCTACGGCACGCTCATCGGCTGGTCGGTCATCACGCCCGATCCGGGGACCGTCTACGAGTGCCGGTGGACGAACGACTGACGGCGAGCGCGAGGAGAGCGGGGTAGGCTGCCCGGTTTTCCGGTAGCTCGCCTCCGGGACAGACGTCAGAGGCGCCGCGGGGAAAACGGTACCGACGTCGTTCAGCGCGCCCCCCCAATGACGGCCGCGACCCCGTCGAGCACCATCTGCACCGCCGAGGCGACCAGCACC
>JBAWVV010000067.1:0-14476 GCA_037147115.1 Planctomycetia bacterium
GAGCTTGCCGTAGCGCAGTCGCGGACAGAGGCGAAAGTCTCGGAGTTGGCCGTAGCGCAGTCGCGGACAGAGGCGAAAGTCTCGGAGCTTGCCGAAGGGCAAGCCCGGCTCACCGACGCCCAGTCGCGATTGGAGGCGAAAGTCTCGGAGTTGGCCGAAGGGCAAGGCCGGCTCACCGACGCGCAGTCGCGATTGGAGGGAAAAGTCTCGGAGTTGGCCGAAGGGCAGGCCCGTCTCACCGACGCGCAGTCGCGATTGGAGGGAAAAGTCTCGGAGCTGGCCGTAGCGCTCGGTTCACTGACGAACACGGTCGAGCGGCTGTCGATTCGCACCGATACGGTCATCGGGCGGACATTCGAACTCCAATTTCGGGATCGGCTGTCGTCGTATCTCGGCCGGTTCCTTCGCCGCAGCAAGCTCCTCCGCAACGACGAAGTCCTCGACGCCATTGATTCGGTGCTCGAGAGCGAGGAATGCGATGAGGTCCTGCGGGTGGACGCGATCGCGTCTGGGCTCGTCGATGGAGTGCTGAGTCATGTTGTTGTTGAGGTCTCCTCGACCGGCGACACCGACGACGTCGTCAGGGCCGAACGGCGGGCGGCAATTCTGCGGAAGGCCGGAATGGCGGCGATTCCGGTCGTGGCGTGTGAGGCGATCTCGCGCGAGACGGCGCTCTTTGCCCAAGCCAGAGGCGTGCGCGTGTGGTGCAACGGCACGATGCTCGGCGCGGCCGGGTAAGTGCTGCCGTTCGGGGCAACAGGCCCGGGAAGCAACGGTGCCCGTGGCGTCGGCCCGGCGGCTTCCGGCCTGCGGGTCTGTAGGTCATCGGCTGGCGACGTCGTGCCAGGCGAGGCCGAAGCGGGCGAGGTATTTGCGGAGCCGGTCGGCGTCGTTGGGGCTTGCCTTGGCCTGCCGCGACACTGCGAACAGTTCGCGCCCGGCGGCGGAGAGCGACCGCGATCGTCGGCAGACTTCGACGACGGCGTTGAGCTGGAGCCGATCGAAGAGGTCGAGCGTGACCAGCCGCTCCCGGGGCAGCAGGGCTACCAGGGGATCGTCGGCCGCCGCGCCGGCCCCATCGCCCCCCCACGCTATCCGCAGCCGGCCGATCTCCTCGTCGACGTCGGCCAGGCCGATCCGGCCCGAGGGAGCGAGCGTCGCCATCCGGGTGACGGCGGCGGTGAGATCGCGAAAATTGCCTGGCCAGGGGGCGTCGGGGGCCTCGGCGAAGGCGAGGAATCGCTCCCGAGCCTCGCGGTTGATCGTCACGCGCCGACCGCTCCGCGCGGCGAATCGGTCGAGCTCGTAGTCGAGATTTGGCGCGATGTCCTCGCGGCGGGCGGCGAGGCCGGGAAGACTGAAGGTCCATAGATCGATGCGGGCGAGGAGGTCGGCGCGAAATCGGCCGGCGTGCACCGCTGCCGAAAGATCGGCGTTGGTGCCGGCTAGGAGCTGGAAATCGCTTGCCACCTCGGCATCGGAGCCGACCGGGAGAAAGCGACGCTCCTCGATCGCGCGGAGGAGCATCGCCTGTTCATCGAGCCCGAGCTCACCGATCTCGTCGAGAAACAGCATGCCCCCGTCGGCCGCGCGGAGGAGACCGGCCCGGGCGGCCGCGGCACCGGTGAAGGCGCCTCGCGCATGGCCAAACAGCGCCGACATCGCCTGATCGCCGCGCAGCGTAGCGCAGTTCACCTCGACGAACTTTCCCCTCACGAGCTCGCGGCGGCGCTTGAGATCGTAGATCCGCCGCGCTAGGTGCGATTTCCCGGCGCCGGTTGCGCCGGTGAGGAGGATCGGCAAGGGGCTCGCCACGGCGACCCGTTCGATCCGCCCGATGAGCGCATTGAAGGTGGGACTGCGGGTGTCGATCCCCGACTTGAGGAACGACAGATCCTCGCGCTGCTCGAGGGCAAAGCGGGCGGCGATCGAATCGTAGCGGGAGAGGTCGAGATCGATTGTCCGCCACTGCCCTGCGTCAGCGCGTCCCCGACGGGGAGGGGAGCACTGGAGGAGACGGCCGGGGAGATGCCGCGACTCGGCGAGGAGAAACAGGCAGATCTGCTGGACGTGCGTGCCGGTCGTGATGTGAACGAGGTAGTCCTCTTCATCGGTTCGGAAGCGCATCGAGCGGGCGAAGCCATGGAGCGACGCAAACACCTCCTCGAAGTCCCAGGGATCGGCGACGCCGATCTCGTGGAGCGTGGGAATCGTCTCCGGGGAGACGGTGCGGATGTCGCTGACCACGCCCGCGGCCAGATTCCGCTCCGCGGGAAGGTGGATCAGTTCGAGCCGATCGACGACGAGATCCTGATGCTGGCACAAGCTGACCGTCGGCCGCCACCGCGACCAGCGGTCTTCGGTCTGCCCGGCGTCGAGCCGGCCCCCGAGGATGCTGAGAACGACGGTGGGGCGGCGAGAGGTCATAGATTTAAAGATAAACTAAGATGTCTCAAGATCGAATCGTCGGTGAAAGACCGTGGGCCGAGGTTCGTTAGTGGTGTCGTAAAACTCATGACAGCAATGAGTTGTGGCTTTTTTTCAAAAGCGGCTGCCAGAGGCACGGCACGTGCCATTAGAAATCTCCTCAGCTCGCCAGTCGGTGGCGATCGACCCGTTCGGCAGCAGTTCGCTGCCGCGGGGCAGAGAATGCCCCGGTCAGCATTCCTTCGGAAGGCAGTCCCATGCACGAGATCATCTCCACCGGTGAAGCGACCGGAATCCTTCCCACCGGCGCCGCCACGAAGCCGATCACCGTGATCGGCACGCCGGCGATCCGCGCGTCGTTCGACGCCATCTGTCTTCAGCAGTCGGTCAATTCCCGCCTCGCCCCCGGCGTCACCGACCTCGTGCTCAATCCCGATGGCCATTGCGGCTACGGGGCCCCGGTCGGCTGCGTCCTCGTCTCGCCGACGCACGTCTATCCCGGGCCTGTCGGGGTCGACATCAAGTGCTCGATGAGCCTCCTCCAGTTCGAGCTCCCCGAGGAGGCGATCGCCGACAAGACCGTCCGCCGGGCCCTGATCACGGCCGTCTGTGACCGGATCCCCACCGGCGCCGGGCGCGGGCAGCGGCATGTGAAGAAGGGACGCGAGGTGTCGACTGACAGCGGACGGCGGCTCCTCGTCGAGGGGGCCTCCGAGGAGGTCTGCGCCGACCTCGGCATCCCGCCGGAGTGGGCGTCGCGCTGCGAAGATGCTCGCCACAACGGCCACGATGGCACGTGCGGCGCCCTCGGTGCCCGTCTCGAGCGTCATCTCGATCGGGGCAGCATCAACAACTTCCATGCGAAGATCGCCCAGCTCGGCTCCTACGGTGGCGGCAACCATTTCGGAGAATGCGAGATTGTCCACGTGGCCGACAACGACCGAGCTCGCCGTGTGGCCGAGGTGTTTGGGCTGCGCGACGGCAAGGTGGCGTTTCTCTCCCACTGCGGCTCGCGCGGTCTGGGGCATGCGCTTGCCACGGGGCAGTTTCGCGATCTCCAGGAGCGCTTCGCGCGCTGGGACATCCCCCTTCCCGGCGGCGATAAGGAGCTCGTCTACGCGCCGCTGGGAACGCCCGAGGCCGACGCTTATCTCGACGACATGGCCCTCGGGGCCAACTTCGCCACCCTCAACCATCTCCTCATCAATGCCCTCGTCCTCGAGGCCTTCCGCGAGGTCTTTCCGGGCGTGGACGGGGAGCTGGTCTACTTCATCAGCCACAACATCGCCCGCCGCGAGGTGGTCGCCGGCCAGCCGACCTGGGTCCACCGCAAGGGGGCGACGCGCGCCTTCCCGGCCGGTCACCACGCCCTCGCCGCCACCCGCTACGCCGACACCGGCCATCCGATCCTCCTCCCGGGTAACCCCCAGGCCGGTTCGTGCGTGATGGTGGCCGATCCCGGGGCGGAGCGGTCCTGCTACAGCGTCAATCACGGTGCCGGCCGCAGGCTGGGGCGGAAGGCGGCGATCCGCTCCCTCGATCAGGCGGCCATCGATCGGTCGTTTGCCGAGCAGGACATCCTCAGCAACTGCCGGCAGTATCCGCGCGACGAAGCGCCGGCGGCCTACAAGGATTTCGACGAGGTCCTCAAGAGTGTGAAGCTGGCCGGATTGGCGAGCGAAGTAGCCCGGCTGCGCGCCCGGTTTGTCGTCAAGGATGGAGACAAGGCCGATGACTGACCAGAAGCCGATCGAGGTCGGGGGAGCGATCCACGTCGATGGCGCCCAGGGAGAAGGAGGCGGTCAGGTTCTCCGGTCGTCGCTGGCGCTGGCGATGATCACTGGCCGGCCTGTGATCATCGAGCGCATCCGGGCCGGGCGCGACAAGCCAGGGCTGATGCGCGCCCACCTCACGGCCGTCGAGGCGGCCGCGGCGATCAGTAACGCGGCGGTGGAAGGGGCTGAGGTCGGCTCCGGGCGGATTGCCTTCACACCCGGTCCGATTCGTGGGGGCGCGCACGCCTTCAGCATCGGCACCGCCGGGAGCGGCACCCTCGTGCTGCAGACGATTCTCCCGGCGCTCCTTGTGGCCCCAGGGCCGTCGAGCGTGACGATCGAGGGGGGCACACACAACCCCTGGGCGCCGACGTTCGACTTCCTCGACCGGGTCTACCTGCCGCTGGTGCGGAGGATGGGGCCGGTCGTCACCGCAACTCTTGAGCGTTACGGCTTCTTTCCCGCCGGCGGCGGGCGGTTTCATGTCGCCGTGGAGCCGTGCGGCGGCCTTGCCGGCATCGATCTGCTCGGGCGCGGCGAGGTGATCGCGCGGCGGGTGCGGGCGCTGGTGAGCCATCTCCCGGCGGCGATCGGTGATCGCGAGGTCCGGCGGGTGATCGGACGGCTCTCCTGGGATCCAGATTGCGGGCAGACCGACACCGTCGTGGCGCACGGGCCGGGAAATGTCGTTGAGGTGGAGATCGAGGCCACCGGGCTCACGGAGCGGTTCACGGCCTTCGGTCGCACCGGGACGAGCGCCGAGCGCGTCGCCGACGAACTGGTCGGGGAGGTCCGCGACCATCTCGCGCGTGGGGCCCCGGTCGGCTGTTACCTCGCCGATCAGCTCCTTCTGCCGCTGGGGATCTCGGCCTGGCTGCCGGCGGTCGGCGGGCGTGCGCGGGGAGGAGCCTTTCGCACCGGGCCGCTGTCGCGGCACGCCACCACCCACATCGACGTTCTCCGGCAGTTTCTCGGGGTGCGGATTGAGGTTGTGCCAGAGCTTGACGGCCGCGTCTGCCTCGTGCGCGTCAGCCCTCCGCTGTGATCGGTCGTGCTTTCAGGTCTCGGCGTATTCCGCCAGCAGGCTCTCGATCCGGGCGAAGACATCGGCCATCAGGGCAGCGTCGGGGAGGAGCGTGACGCGGAAGTGGTCGCGGTAGGGGACGTTGAAGCTCGACCCCGGGGCCACGAGGACATGCCTCCGCTCGAGGAGATCGAGGGCGAAGGCCTGATCCGAGAAGCCTGCCCCGGCAGCCCCGAGCGAGTCGGTGCGGACGCGGACGAATCCGTACATCGCCCCCTCCGGGGCTTGAAGCGCGAGGAACCGGCTCTTGCTCACCGCGTCGAGGAGCGCCGCGCGGGTGGCGTGGAGCCGGCCGCCGGGACGGGTGAGGTCGAAGATCGACTGATGGCCACCGAGCGCCGTCTGCACGGCGTACTGCCCCGGAACATTCGAGCAAAGGCGCAGCGACGCCAGGAGCTCGACCGCCTGAAGGTAGTCGCGGGCATGCTCGCGCTCCCCCGACACGCTCATCCACCCGACCCGCAGCCCACACGCCCGGTAGATCTTCGAAAGCCCGCCGAAGGAGAGGCAGAGCGTGTGCCGAGCGAGGGTCGCCAGCGGCACAAACGCCGCATCGCCGTAGAGCATTTCGTCGTAGATCTCGTCGGTGCACGCCACAAGATGATGCTGCTCGGCGATCGCCGCCAGCCCGGCGAGGACCTCGCGTGAGTAGACGGCCCCGGTCGGATTGTTGGGATTGATCACGACAATCGCCCGCGTCCGTTCGGTGACGAGCTTCGCTACCTCGGCGGGATCGGGGACGAAGCCATTCTCCGGCCGGCAGGGATAGTGAACCGCCTTGGCGCCGTGGATCACGACCGACGCCGTCCAGAGAGGGTAATCGGGGCTGGGAACGAGGACCTCGTCGCCCGGGTTCAACAGGGCTCGCATGGCGATCATGATCAGCTCGGAGACACCATTGCCGATGAACACCTCGTCGACCGTGACATCCATCACGCCGCGCGTCTGCTGCTGCATGACGACCGCTTCGCGGGCCGGGAAGATCCCCTTCTGATGCGAGTAGGGGTCGGCTTGGTGGAGATTCTCAACGATCGCCCGGCGCATCGATTCGGGCATTCGAAAGCCGAAGGCGCCGGGGTTGCCGATATTCAGCTTGACGATCTCGTGCCCGGCCCGTTCGAGCTGCTCGGCTCGGCGCGCGAGCGCCCCGCGGATCTCGTACTTGACGTCGTGGAGGTGCTCGGAGGCGCGGAGAGTGGGTAGGCTCATAGCGGGGGAGGGCCGTGGGCAGGGATGGCGAAGGGGCCGAGGGGCGTTGGAGGCCCCTGCAAGCGTAGCATCACCGCCCAGTCGGCGGCAGGCGCCCGGATCGGCCGGGAGGCGTTGGATTCATTGGTAGAAACGATCCAAGTGACAGCTGTTCCGGGATCTCGCCTTGGCTCTCGGTGCCGGAAATCCCAGGCGTGGGGAGATTGCGATGGAATCCCTTTTTTTTCTCGGTGGCATTCTTCTTCTTGGAGTCCTCCTCGCGCCGATCGTGACCTTGTTCGCGGTCTGGAGCCTCGCTCGGGAGCAGGAGGCCGGCTTTCGCCGCTTGACCAAGCGGCTTGATGACCTCGAAGACTTCCGCCGCCCGGCCGCCACTTCTGCCCCGAGCGCCGCCGCACGCTCCGCCGATCTCCTTCCGCCCGCCATCGCCGCCGACAGGGGGGCGGCGGAATCGACCCTCGACCCAACGCTTCCCCCCAGCCCGGCGCCGCGATCGGCCGCAGAGACCTTCGGAGAAAAACTCCGGCAGCCGCCGCCGCCTCTTCCGGACCGCGCGGGAACGACTCCGGCCGAACGGCTCGCCGCCAACGATCGGTTCGCCAATGACGGGCGTCCGGCGCCTCTGCCCCGCCAGCCATCGACCCCGCGGCCGCCGCGGCAGCCGAGCGCGTTCGAAAAGGCTGCCGAGGAGACCCTCGGGAAAATCTGGAATTGGATCATCGTTGGCGAGGAGCATGTGCCGAAGGGGGTGTCGCCGGAGTTCGCCGTCGCCAGCCAGTGGCTCCTGCGAATCGGCGTGATCACGCTCCTCTTCGGGATCGGCTTCTTTCTCAAGTATTCGATCGACAAGGGCTTACTGAACCCGTCGGCCCGCGTTGGGCTGACCGTGATCACCGGCCTGGCGATGCTCGTCGGTGGCACCCGCCTCCTCGGCCGCCGCTACCACGCGCTCGGCCAGGGGCTGATGGGAGGGGGGCTGGCGGCCCTCTATTTTGCGGTCTTCGCCGCGCATCAGATGTTCGGCCTGATCGATGAGGTTCCAGCCTTCGCCCTGATGGTGCTGGTCACGGTGCTTGCCGGCGGGATCGCCGTCGCCTTCGACTCGATGCTCGTCGCCATCCTCGGGATCATCGGCGGCTACGCCACGCCGTTCATGCTCGATTCGACCCCGACGAGCCTCACGCCGCTGTTCACCTATCTCATCGTTCTTTGCTGTGGCGTCCTCGGCCTCTGCTTCCGGAAGAACTGGCCGCTGGTCAACATGCTCGCCTTCGTCGGCACCTGGGGGCTCGTCATCCCGGCCATTCAACGGCCTGAGCTCTATACCCCGGACCAGTTCTGGACCGTGTTTCCCTTCCTCGTCGGCTACTTCCTCCTCTTCTCGACCGCCACGTTCCTGTTCAAGATCGTCCGTGGGGTGAAGTCCGATCTCTTCGACCTCATCGCGCTGATGCTCAATGCCGCGGTCTTCTTCACCGTCGGCAGTGGGATGATCGACCGGGCCTACGGGGAGGCTTACGGCCGTCAGCCGGTCGCGCTGCTTGCGGTGTCGATGGCGGCCTTCTACGCCGCCCATGTCTGGATCGTGCTCCAACGCCGCTTGATCGACCGCGAGCTCATCGTCTCCTTCCTCGGCCTGGCGTCGTTCTTCGTCACGATCACGATGCCGCTGGTCCTCTCCCGTCAGTGGGTGACCGCGAGCTGGGCGATCCAGGCGGTGATCATGCTGTGGATGGCCGAACGGCTCGGGAGCCGGTTCCTGCGACTCGCCGCCAGCGCCGTCTTGGGGCTCGTCCTCTGCCGGTTCTTCGTCCTCGATCTCAGGGAAACGTTCCGCCCCGGCAGCGCGGTCGATGACCTGCCGCTGGGCGAGTTCACCGTCACCCTCCTCGCCCGGATCGTCTCCTTCGGGATCCCGATCGCCAGTCTTGGCATGGCGGCCTGGTTCTTCCGGCGGGCGGCCGCCGCCGAGGCGACCGGCGCGGCCGAGGGCGAGCTGCCGATCGCTCCGGGCAACGACATCGGGGCTGTTCCGCTCCCCTCGTTTGCCGAGGTCGCGGTGGCGGGAATCGTCGCCATGGCGGTTGTCTACTTCCACCTCGAGGTCGACCGGACCGTCGGCTTCCTCCACATGCCGCTGCGGCTCCCGATGCTCACGATCCTCTGGATCGGCGCGGCGATGTTCCTCTTCAGCCGCATCCGCGTCTGGAGGGAAGAGATTGGCATTCCCCTCTTCGTCGCCGCGGTCGCTGCCGTCCTTCTCAAGCTCTGCCTGTGGGATCTGCGGTCGTGGGGGCTCCAGCCGGATTTCGTCTACGCCGGAGCGTGGTCCGGCCACGAGGCGCTCATGCGGCTGGTCGATTTTGGCGCGGTGACCGGTTTCCTCGTGGCGATCACCGCCCTGGCCACCACCCGCAAGCCACTGGCCACCCTCCAGCAGGCATCGGCTGTCGCCGCCGTTGCCACGCTCCTCGCCTGGAGCACCCTCGAGGTCAATTCCTACCTGACCACCTTCGCCCCCGGCCTCCGGGCCGGTGGCGTCTCGATCACCTGGGCCCTGTTCGCCCTGGCCTTCCTCATCACCGGCATCCGTTACCGCCTGACGGCCCTCCGCTACTGTGGCCTCGCCCTGTTTGGAATCGTGGCGGTCAAGGTGTTCACCAGCGACCTCGACACCCTCGATTCCTTCTACCGGATCGTCGCTTTCCTGATTCTGGGAGTCCTCCTCCTCCTCGGCTCCTTCCTCTACCTCCGCTTCCGCGAGACGTTTGCGGTTGAGCCGCCGCCGTCAGCAGCAGAAGGCTCCGTTCCAATCACCGACGACCACCACAACACGGAGAACGACGCATGACCCGCCATTTCCCTCGTTTCCGCCTCCTTATCGTGGTCGTCGCCGCTGTCGGCGTGCACCACGCCCACGCCGCCCCGGTCGATCAGCTCCGCTATCGGCGCCCGATCGCCGTTGAGGCCTCCGCCGGCGAGGAGCTCGTCGCTATCGGACTCGATGCGGAGGTGGCGGCGGTGACCGAAACCGGCTTTCCCGACCTCCGCGTCATCGACGGCGCTGGGCAGGAGGTGTCGCGGATTCTCCGTCGGGCGAGCGTTGTGAAGATGCGGAGCGTGCGGCGATCGTTTCCTGTTCAGCAACCGCGGCTGAAGCCGCTCCCCGGCGGCGGCCTCGAGATCGAGCTCACGATCGACTCCGAGAAGCACCCCGTTTCGATCGACGGATTCCGGATCGAGACAGCGCTTCGCAACTTTGAGCAGCGCGTTCAGGTGCATCGCCTCGACGAGGCCGGCGCCTGGAAGCCGATCGGCGACAACACCCTCCTCTTCGACTATTCGCAGTACATGGATACGCGTCAACTCGACGTCACCTGGCCGAAGGCGCAGCGGGCCCCCGCCGGCGGCACCTGGAGAATCACCGTCGACGAGCCGACGATCGAGCAGCAGTCGACCCTCTCCGAGGTCGTTCGGACCCTCGAGGGAACTGCCGAGACGAGTCGGAAGGAGAAGACCATCGTCGAGCGTCAGCCGTTTCGGATCGACTCGATCCAGGCCTGGCACGTCGACGACGCGGCCGAGATCAAAGCTGCCGACGGCATCGAGATGCCGATCGCAGAGTTCCGCGTCGAGCAGGAACCAAAGGAGAAGCGGACGCGGGTGCGGGTGAAGAGCGATCGGGCACCGATCACCGCCCTGCGGCTCTCCGTTGCTGACCGCAACTTCGGCCGGCCTGCCCGGGTGGAAGCTCCGCAGCCCGCGACAAGGAGTCGTGACACCGGCGCACGTCCACCGCAGATCCTCGGGGCGGCCCGTGTCCACCGCATCGATCTCCGCGGCATCAGTTCTGAGGCGCTGGCCATCACGATCCCGGAGTCTCGCTACGCCGACTATGAGATCGTGATCGACAACGCCGACAGCCCACCGCTCGACATCACCGGCGTGACGGCTGTCGGCCCGGCCTACGAGGCGGTGTTTCTCGCTCGGCCGGGGAAGGCCTACCGGCTGGCCTATGGCGCCGGCAGCGTTGAGGATGGTCCCTTTGCGGCGCCGCAGTACGACACGGTGGCGATCGACGCCGCCCTCGCCGCCGGGAAGGTGCCCCTGGAGGGAGCTCTCGGCGCGGCCGAGGAGGTCGCCGTCGAGGAGGTCGAGCGGCCCTGGCTCGCCCGACTGCTGGGCGATCCCTGGCTGATCGGCGGGACGATCCTCCTCCTGGCCGTGCTCCTCGGCTTCTCGCTGTTCACGGCGGCCAAGCGGCTCGACGGCACCCCGTGAGGTCAGACGGTCTGCCGGAAAGCCGGGAGAACGGCGAAGTCAAAGACGACGACGCGCTCGAGGCAGGGAACGACGATCGCCTTGACGCGCTCGTGCTCCGGGTGGGGGAGGTAGGTGTCGCGGGCGGCGGCGCTGTCAAAGGTCATGATGAAGCCGTGAGTGAAGCCGTTGTCGAGCCCCTCGGGGCTGTCGTACGCGCCGTGGCTCATGTCGAGGAGCCCGGGGATCCTCCCCACCATCCCCCGCATCTCGGCGAAGCAGTGGTCGATCTGGGCGGGGGTAATCCCCGGCTTGAAGGCGAAGACGCCGAAATGCTTGACCTGCGACATGAGACCTCCGTGGGGCGACGCTGCGCCGGATAAAGCGGGCAGGCTTTTGATCGCCGCCGATCATACCGCCACGGGAGAACGGGCGAGGCGGAGCCGGGGAAGAGCCTCGGCCGAAGCCCGGCCGAGGGGCTATCCGGTGGTCCGCATTCCGGCCGCGATCCCCTGGACGCAGAGGCGCAGAAGTCCACGCGGCTCGTCCTCTCCCGGAGCAGGTGGGGCGGCGCGGCGGCGGCGCATGAACTCGATCTGGATCAGATTCAACGGATCGACGAAGGGGTTGCGCATCTCGATCGACCGGCGAAACCACGGCGTCGTCGCCAGGAGCTCGCCGCCGCCGACGATGTCGAGGATCCCCTGCCGGGCCCGGTCGCGTTCGGCCGCGATCCGTTGCCAGATCCTTCGGCGGACATCGACGTCGTCGGTGAGCTCGGAGTAGCGCTGCGCGATCGCCATGTCGGCCTTGGCCAGCGCCAGGGTGGCGTTGTCGATCGTCGCCTGGAAGAAGGGCCACTGCCGGTACATGTCGTGAATCCGCTGCCAGCCGTGGCGATCGTCGTATTTGACTTCCGTCAGGGCCGTTCCCAGGCCGTACCAGGCGGGGATCATGCAGCGGCTCTGCGTCCAGGCGAACACCCAGGGAATCGCCCGCAGATCATCGAGCGACCGGCCCGCGTCGCCGCGCCGCCGCGATGGCCGCGAGCCGATGGGAAGATTCTCGATCTCCTCGATCGGCGTCGTCTGCTCGAAGTAGCCGATGAAGCCCGGCTGATCGACGAGCTCCCGGTAGATCGAGTACGACCGCGCTGCCATCTTCTCCAGCAGTTCGGTCCACTCTGGCCGCGGCGTCGTCCGCCGGGTCGTCGAGGCGATGAGCGTCGCCCAGGTGACCTGTTCGAGGTGGCGCCCGGCGATCTGGGGGTCGTCATAACGCTCCGCGAGCACCTCCCCCTGCTCGGTGAGCCGGAGGCTGCCGTCGAGCGATTCCGAGGGGAGCGAGAGGATCCCGCGCGCCGCCGGGCCACCGCCGCGGCCGAGCGAGCCGCCGCGGCCATGGAAGAAGGTGATCTTCACGTTCCTCGCTGCAGCCGCTTCGTGGAGCCTTTCCTGCGCTGCCTGCAGGCCCCAACAGGCGGCCAGGTAACCACCGTCCTTCGTGCTGTCGGAGTAGCCGACCATGACAATCTGCCGGTTGCCCCGGCCGGCCAGATGCGCGGCGTAGTCGTTTTGATCGAGGATCTGGCTGAGGGTTTCGTGGCCGTGGGCGAGGTCGTGGATCTTCTCAAGCAGCGGCACGATGGCGATGTCGGACGCGGCCACGTCCTCGCCGCGGGCCTGCGCCCTCCCCTGGGCCCAGCGCCACAGCCAGAGCACGGAGAGGACGTCGGCTGGAGCCCTGGTGAGGCTGATGATCGCCCCCCCGAGGCACTCCGGGCCGAACCGGACGACGGCCCGGTGGAGCAGCTCAAAAAGCGCGAGGGTGTCGATCGTAAGGGGGTCGAGGCTCTGTGGGGGAATATCATCCGAGGTGCCGAGCGATGCCGAGAGCAGCGCCAGCCGCTCCTCGGCATCGGCGGCCTCATAGGCCCCCGCGCTACAGACGCCGGCGGCGGCGAGGATCTGCCCCATGATCCCCTCGTAGGCCCGGGCGTCCTGGCGGACGTCGAGCCGGCCCATGTGGAGGCCGAAGGTGCGGACAAGATCGACCCAGCGGCGGGGGAGGGAGTCGTCGGGGAGGAGCCGGTCGGCCTCGAGGGCGGCGAGGAGAGCTTCGGCGTCGGCGATGAACGCGGCGTGCGATGGGTACGCCCCCGGCACCGGGCCGCCGTCGAGCCGCAGCCGCCGCGAGGCTTCGAGCCGGAAGCGGATCATCCGGATCCAGCGACGAAACGTCTCATGCGGGGCAAGGGGGCGCAGAACTTCGTCAAGCCCCTCGTGAGCGGCCGCAAGCGTGTCGAGCTTGGCCGCGAGAACGCGCGAGCCAGCGGTCAATTCGTCTGACACCGTGAGAAGATCGTGGAGCCGCTCGCACTGCTCGAGGTGGCGGTCGATCGCCTCCTCGCGGAGCCGGTGGAGCGTCTGGCTGGTGATGTCGGCGGTCACGTAGGGATTGCCGTCGCGGTCTCCCCCCATCCACGACCCGAAGGAGAGGAAGGCCGGCACGTCGTCGAGCTCCCCCGGATACCATTCGGCGAGGCCGCGGCGGAGCGATTCGTAGACCCCCGGCACCGCCTCCCAGAGCCGCGGCATGAGCGACAGCCCGCGCTCGACCTCGTCGAGGACACTCGGCCGCGTCGGCCGGAGAAAGGCGGTCTGCCAGAGGACCGCCAGCTCGCCGCGGACATCGGCCTCGATCCGCGAGCGTTCGCGGGGGAGGAGATCGGCCCGATCAAGCTCCTGGAGAGCGTGGCGCATCCGCCGCAGCTTCGAGCGGATCGAGCGTCGCTTCGCCTCGCTGGGGTGGGCGGTGAAGACGAGCTCCACCGAGAGCCGCTCGAGCGCGGCGGCGACGTCGGCGGCGCGGAAGCCGAGCGACTTCAGCTCGCCGATCGCCGCGGCCGGGGATTCAGCCGGCGCTTCCGGGTGGCGATCGCGTTCCCGTTCCCGCAGGACCCGAACGCGCTGCCGGTCCTCGGCGATGTTGGCGAGATCGAAATAGATCGAGAACGCCTCGGACACGAGCCGGGCCCGGACGACGTCGAGCCCCTCGATGCATTCGGCGAGCGCCGCCTCGGCTCCCTGCTTGCCGGCCCGGCGGTCGTGGGCGAGCGTCCGGATCCACTGCACCAGCCGGGCGACATCCTCCCCTGCCTGATCGACGATCACCTGTCCGAGGAGGGAATCGAGGAGCCGCACATCGCGGCGGAGGAGGTCATCGTCTGGCACGGGCTGGTTCCAAATGAGGAGAAGGGAACAGGCAGGGAGGGGCACAGAGGGATAGGCCGGGAGGGGCGCCATCGAGGAGCGCGCCGCCAGCGGCGGCCGGAACGACGTCCACCCACTGGTCAATCATCCCTGCAAACCCCGCGCCGGGGGAGGGGGGATGTTCTCGGAACGCAATGGTGACCGTTTCTCGTAAAAAACTATTCCACGCGATGGAGCTTTCCGGCCCCGACTGCTCCTTGAAAGGCAATCGGTGCCCCGCAAGTGGGCAGCCTCGCAAGCCTATCGACTGCTAGACTACGTCCCTCGTTTTACTACCCTGCCTGCGGGGCTCCGAGCGTGCCGACGGTCGATCGCCCTTCTGCTCCTCTCAGCCTGCCACCGTCCACCGGGCGGCACTGGGGCCCCGATGGGGTGCTGCTGGCCGTGGCGCTTGCGGCTTGGGGCTGGCTCCTGTCTGGGCTCTGGGACCGCCCCGCCGAGATCGCGGG
>JBAWVV010000068.1:0-14331 GCA_037147115.1 Planctomycetia bacterium
ACTCGGGCGTGTCTGCGGCCGCTGGGGCGATGGGACAGGGTATGAAGGCGCGGTGTGCGCTGGCGGCAAGGTTGGTTTGGGGCGTCGCGGGGCGGGGGGGGCGGATCGACCGGCGAGGGAGGGCCAGCGGGCCCTCTCCCCGGAGACTCCCCGCCGGAGCGTGAAGGTCGATCCGACGGAATCGGCGACCCAGTTCCCCCGAAGGATCGCCGGTTCAGCGGCCCCGAGAACGACGATGCCATCTTCCTTTAGCAACCGGTCGATCGACCGCTCCACGGCCGAGCGTGCATCCGTGGTGAGGTAGATGAGCAGGTTCCTACAGAAGACGACATCGTAGGGGGCCCTTCCGGATTCGATCGCTCCGGTCACAAAAGATTCTTCGAGGATGTTGGCCCAGGCGAAGTTGATACAGCGGGAGACCGACTCATCAAGGACGGCACTCCCCCCATCCATGCGGAACCAGCGGTCGCGGAAACCGCTGTCGGCATTCCGGAACGCGTTTGGGGAGTAGCGGGCAGTCTTGGCCTTGGAGAGCGCGACGCGACTGATGTCGATGGCATCGATGCGGAACTGCTCCGGTTGCAGTCCGGAATCGAGGAGTGACATGGCGATCGAATACGGCTCTTCCCCCGCCGCACAGGGGGCACTCAGAATCCTCACCGGGTCGCCGGGCCGGGCTTTGATCCTCGCGGCCACGAATCGGCGGAGATGGTCGTAGACTTGATGGTCGCGGAAGAACCAACTCTCCGCGACGACGACCTCCTCGACGAGCCGATCGCGCTCCGTTTTATCCGTCTCCACGAGGCGGACGAACGTCGGGACGTCGTCGATCCCCAGGGAGAGCATCCGCAGGCGGACGGCACGGCGGATGGCTGCCTCCCCGATGCTGTGGGGATCGAGGCCGATCCAGCATCGGAGCAACTCCTCGGCCGCGGTGGAGGGCAATGCGGAGGGCTCATTCATGGCGACGGCGGCTCCGGTGTGGCCGCGAACAGACCCGAGGCGAGGTCTGCCGGAAGGAGATTCTCGACGACAAGCATGTGGACGGTCTGCCCGTTCAATCGGAGGATTCTCCCCAAGTAGGGGGAATTTTCCAGGCACATCGCCGGGAACAGCGTATCGACATCCTCCGAACGGAGCGTCGAGACCATGTTCTCCGCCACGATCCCCAGGCGGGCCGTCGCCGGCGGATGGGGGCTTTGAGTCGGCTCCCGCTTCGGGAATTCGACGATCAGCAATCGGGTGCTCAACCGGCGGGCCGAGAACTCGTCGGTGAGCCGCTTGGCCAGGTCGATCACCGGAATCAACCTCCCCCTGTATCCGACGACACCGAGGACGTAGTCGGGCAGTCTGGGGACCGCGCGGACCGGCACCGCCGGGAGGACCTCGACGACACTTTTGGCCTCGATGGCGTAGGTCTGTCCTCCGGCGGTGAAGGTGAGGAGTTGCATGGTACCGGAGCCCGGTGATCGCGGATGAGGGAAAGCGATCAGATCGTGAACCGGGACACCTCCTCCTTGAGATCACCGACCGCCTCGCGGAGGTGAACCGTGGCACCGTTGAAATCGTTCAGCGACTCGGCCGTCCGCGCCGCGCCCTCGGCCAGCCGGACCATCGCCTCGCGGATCTGTTCGGCGCCCTGGGACTGCGCCCTCATGCCCTCCGTGACCTGACCGAAACGTCCAGAGATCCCTTGCACGGCCGAGATGATGTCGCCGAGCCGCGCCGATATTTCGCCGATCTCGCTCACGCCCCCGCGCACCTGCTCGCTGAACTTGTCCATCTCCATGACGCCGGCCGACACGGCATTCTGCATCTCCTTGACCATCCGCTCGATGTCCAGCGACGCCACGGCCGTTTGGTCCGCCAAGCGGCGGATCTCTCGGGCGACGACAAGGAAGCCGAGGCCGTACTCGCCGGCCTTTTCGGCCTCTATGGCGGCGTTGATCGAGAGCAGGTTTGTCTGGTCCGCCACCTTCGCGATCGTGGTCACCGCGAGGTTGATGTTTACGGCACGCTCGCTGATGACGGCGAGTTTCGTGCTGAAGGAAGTCGTGCTGTCGGCGAGCTGTCGCATGGTGCCGTCCATGCTCGCGAGATTCACTCGGCCGCCGGCGGCCATCTCCCCGGTGTGCGCGGCCATGTCGTTGACTTCCGTCATCGTCCGCACCAGTTCATGGCTGGTGACGGTGATTTGCTTGACGGCCGCCACCGCCTGGCTCGTCGACGCACCGTAGTCGGCGATCACCTGCTGCTGCTCGGCGCTCGTGGCCTGCATCGCCGTGGCCGTTGAGATCAGTGCGACCGAAGACTTCTGGATCCGGCCGATGAGGCCCCGCAGATCGTTGGTCATCGTCTGGATGGCCGTCAAAAGAGCGCCGGTCTCATCGTCGGAGTGGACGGTGATTTGGCCGCGGAGGTCGCCGGCGGCAACCTGCCTGGCGATGTAGACCGCGGTGCGGATTGGGGTCGAAATCGTTCTCGCGACGACGAACGCGGCGAGCGTCACACCGGCGATCGTGGCGATCGAGAGACCGATGACGAGGGTCCGCTGGAAATCGGCGAGCGCGAAGGCTTCGCGGGCATCCTGCTTGACCGTCATGCCCCACCGATAGCTGGGGAGGTGACACCAGGCGGCAACGACTCGATGACCGCGGTAGTCGGTGATCACTCCCTGGCCCCGTTCGCCGGCGGCCGCGGCGGGGAGGGCCGTCCCCCTCTCGGCAGTGGCGGGGATCCGCATCCGAAAGGCCGCATCGGGAGCCTGCCGGATGGGAGCCGTGACGAGCATGTCGTCGCCGATTCGCAACCCCACGATGATCTCCCCGGTCTTTCCCAGTCCGGCAAAGTCGTCGAGTGCCGAGAAGATCCGATCGGTTCCGAACCCGAGGGCCAAGACCCCCACCAGGCGTCCGCCGTCGAGAATCGGCCCGACGGCGAAAGCTAGCGGGCGCTGCAACGAGCCGTAGGTTTGGAACCCCGTCAGATCGGCCTGAAGGAGCGATCGGGCACGGGTGAATCCGGACGCCAGCTCCGACGTGGCCAATCCCCCGGTCACCAGTGAGGCGCCGATCGGCAGCAGGTCGTCGGCGGAGTGGATGATTCGCCCGTCGGCGTTGATGAGGACGGCACGGGAGAAGGCCATCGACGAGGCGAGTGCCTCGAGGTAGCCGGTGCCGCCGGTCGCTCCGTCGTCACCGGCCTCCTGCGGGCGGAGGGCCCGGATGAGATCCGGGGATTGGCAGAGCGCCGTAACATCGCGGATCCGGCCGGCGGCATCGCTCTCGAGTTCCGCCGCCTTGGTCGCCGCGATCCGGGCGAGTTTGGCGTGGACCGAATCCTCCATCGTGCGGGTGGCCAGGCGGGCCGTCGTCGCGGTGAGGATCGCGCAGGGCACCAAGGCGATGATCAGGAACCAGAACAGCAGTCGGCCGACGATCGAACGCTTCGTCGTGCTCTCGATCCGAGGGAGGCGCACAGAGCTCATGGGGCGATCCCCGGCCGGGCTTCGGACGGTGCTGTCGGTCGGCGGACGGCCTTCTCTCTTTGGAGCGATACCATGAATCGTCCCCAGTCGGGGCGTGAACGGGTCGCCGGGAACGGGGTCGGGCGGGTCGGCCCCCGTGTCGACCAGAGCGTGTCGATCTGCCCGTCCGGGCGGATCCTACCCACCGAGAGATTCCGCCAGGCATGGCGGTTCTCCGGATCGACGGCGATCACCCCCTCCGGGCTCGGGAGGGTCTGGTGCCGGATCGTCGAACGGACGATCGCCACATCGGCGGTGCCTGCTTCCCTCACCGCTTCTGCCCAGAGCCGAACGGCGCCGTGGGCGGCCATCGCCTGTTCCGATGTCGGGCGATCGTCGCCATACCGCGTCCGGAATGCCCGGACGAACGTCTGGTCGGCCGTCCGTTCATTCCCAGGGAAATAGCCGGCAACGACGTAGTTGCCGGTCACATCGTCCGGCGGCATGCCGCGCAGTTCGTCGTCGCTGACGGAGAAGATCATCACCGGCAGATCGGCCGGGCGCACCCCGGCCTCACGGAGTTGGCGGAGCAACGCCGCGGCCGACTCTCCCGCGAGGAGGCTGAACACCACGTCGGGGTTTGAGGTGGTGATCGCTTCGATGGTCGGGGCGACGACGAGGCTACCCGATGGGAGGTACTCTTCTCCCACGATCGACGCGTTGATCCCCGCCAGTTGGTCGCCGAGAAAAGCGCCGGCTGATCTCGACCAGGGATCGTCCGTCCCGACCATGAAGATCCGGCGAGCCGACATGGTTTCCCTGCACCACGCCACGGCGGGTGCGATCTGCTGGTTCGGGAGTGGTCCCATCGAGACCACGTTCGGCGACTCCTCGAATCCCTCGTGGCGGCTCGGATGAACGAGGAGGTGATCGTTCGCCTCCACGACCGTCACCACGGCCCGCCGACTCGTTGCCGACCAACAGCCGATGAGGACGTCCGCGCGGTCGTCCCGGATGAGGCGTTCAGCCTGCCGCGCGAAGGATGTACCGTCGTTGCCACCGTCCGCGATCACCCAACGCACTCTGCGTCCCAGCAGGCCGCCGGTGCGATTGATCTCCTCGAGCGCCAACACCTCGGCGTCGATGAGCAATCGTTCCTGCGGGGCGGTCGGGCCGGACCGCGCGTGGAGGATTCCCACGATGATCGGCTCCTTTTCGCCGAACGTCTGGCTCACCCACCATCCGCAGACGGCCGTCAACAGGATCGCTCCCAGGATCCAGGGCCAATGGCCGAACCGTGGGGGAATCGTGGACGCACCGATCGGGGCGGTCGCTGGAGCGGTCAGCCGTCGGGACATGGTGGCCGTGGGCGCGTGCGGGGACTGGCAACGGAGACTTTCCGGTTCCGTTAATCTTTGCCCATCTTTTCAGGTCGGGCGAGCGGGGGGCGACGAATTCCGTGGAATCGTCGATTTCCCTGGAAAAAGCGGGATTCCCAGGTGGTGGTCGGCCGCGACTCGGCCATGGAGGGCCGGTCGGGCTCCCGGCAGGGGGTGTTCCCCAACCACGGCCCAAGACACCCCCCATGCGGCCCTCGCCGATTCCCCGTCTCAACCAGCCTTCGACCGAAGGGTCGGGGCGACGGCCGGAGCGTCGTCGGCGACGCGGAGGCGGAGCGTCGCGTTGGGAGGGGCGCGGCGTTCCTGCGTGAAGCCCCGCTTGCCCGATCCGAGGAAGTCCCGCAAGTGGAGTACCGGCCCCGCCCGGAACTCCGTCCGCAGCGTCTCCAGCACTTCCTGCCAGGAAAGACCGCGGCGATAGATGATCCGGTAGGCGTTCTTCAGGTCGGCGATGTCCTCCGCCGTATGGCCACTGCGCCGCAGTCCCACCACGTTGAGGCCCACGATGCAGCCGCTCTGACCGTCGACGAGCATGTAGGGGGGGATGTCCTGGGTAACCCGCGCATGACCACCGACCATTGCCAGGCGACCGATCCGGCAGAATTGGTGGACCGCCACCGCGCCGGAAACGAAGGCTTTGTCCTCAATCTGGACGTGTCCCCCGAGCATGCTGCCGTTGGCGAAGATGCAACTGTTGCCGACGACGGAGTCGTGGCCGAAGTGGGCCCCAGCCATGACGTAATTGCTGCTGCCGACGACCGTGTCGCATCCCGGCTTGAGACCGCGGTGGACGGTGACGTGCTCGCGGAAGACATTGTGGTCGCCGATGATGACGCGCCCCACATCCGCAGGCCGGGCGACGTGTTGCGGCGCGCCACCGATGACGGCATGTTCGCAGATTTCGTTGTGGCTTCCGGCGGTCACGCCGGACTTGATCACGGCGCCCGAGGCGACCACGCAATGGTCGCCCAGTTCGACATCGGACTCCACCGAAGCGAAGGCTCCGATCGTCACGCCCAGCCCGAGCCGGGCCTCGGGACTCACGGCTGCCAACGGATGAATGCTCACAGCGTGCCTTCCAGATCGGGTCGTCAGGCCAGGATCGACCGGGCGCAGTGCCCGATCCCGTTGGCGGTTCGGTGACTCGGCTGCCCGCTTTGATCGATTGCGGTCTGCCAAGAGTCCGGAATGGAACCGCAGGGTTATCGTCTTCCCGGCTGCGAGGATTCAATGGCATTTGCGACCGGCGAACAGCCGCTTCCCAATCTTTCCAGGCTCCCTGGACGACGCGTTTCGCCGCAGGTCCCTGGTTCGCCGGGGGCAGCCAGTCCGCTGCGGGCTAACCGTCATCCCGCCGTCTGTCATCCGGTCATCCCACCGCTGTTTTTCCGGTCCCTCCGGCGCCTCGACATCTTGGGTGGGACAACGATCCGGACCGGTCCTTTCGCTTTTCGGTACACTTAAAGTTCTCGCTCTACCCGGCTCGGAAGCCCGCCGGGGGGTTGGGAAGAACGCAGGGATCGGGCGACTTAAGGAGGATTGGTCGATGGCAACCCGCGACGAACGGTACGACACTGCCCATGCCACAAAGGCTGCGGGGCGATTGGCAGAGGCTGTGGCAGAACTCGAAACGGTCGTTGCTGACCATCCCGACTTCGCCCTGGCGCATTCAGCGCTGGCGGCGTGGTGCACGCGTCTGGAACGCCACGAAGATGCCGTCAGGCATGCCCGCCGAGTCTGCGAACTCGAACCCAAAGATCCATTCAGCTACACGGCGTTGAGCGTCGCGTGCATGCGGGGCGGCAAGATCACCGAAGCCGAGGACGCACTGGCACGATCGCGGGCGATGCAGGGAGGTTGAGGGAGCTTAAGGGAGCTTGAGGGGGGTCGGCTCCTTCAACGGGCCCGGTCGACGTTCCGTCCACAACCAGTCGTCCAAGGGCTGACCGCAATCCGGCTGCTCTGCTTGGGGCCCGGGCCTCGGTCAGCGGTCGATTTGTTCTGAGAGGGCCTTGTCGAGGGCGACAAGTCGATCCCGGTCATCGGCATTGAGGCGTTCCTTCCGCAGCCCCTTCGACTCGGCGTTGATGAGGGCTGCACGGCACTCCGACGCCATCCGGGCTTCGTGGGCGGCCACGGCCATGTGGAGATAGGTCGTGGCGGAGGGAGCGAGTATCGCTTCCTTCAGGTTCCCAATGGCCCGCGTGGTATCCCCCCGCGCGAGCCAGACGAGTGATTGGGTGTCGAGGAGTGTCGGGTGCGGGCCGAGCTCGGCGACGGCTGATTCGATCAGCGTCCGTGCCTCGTCGGTCTCCTTCCGGCCAATCAGAACCGCCGCGAGATTGTTCGACGCCCGTGCCGCGATCGACGGCGGAAGATGGGGACTGGCGAGGAGTTGCCGGTAGGTCACGATCGACTCCTCCGGTTTTCCGATCAATTCCATCAGAGCCCCCTGGAGGATCTGGATCATGGCTGAATCCGGATCGAGCCGGCGGGCCTTGGCGAACATCTCGATAACGCGTTGGTCGGCAGCCGCGGAGGGGGAGGTGCCGTTGGCTTCGAGGATACTGAGGGTGGTCCCGAGAATGTCGAGGATCGGAACGTTATCCCAAGCCGTCTCGAGAAGCTCCACGGCCTCGTCGGTGCGCTGTTGTCGCCCCAAGAACGAGGCCCGCGCCAGGATTCCTACGGCAGACAAATCGGCATACTCTTTGTAGAGCTTTTCGGCCGCCTTCGGGAAACCGAGTTCCTCCACCAACTGCGCTGCCGAGCCCATGAAGATCGCGTTTTCGGGCGACAGGCTTCCGTTGGGGATGAGCTTTCTTGCAGCCTCCGCTGCCGCCTCGCGATCTTCGGCTGCGATCGCGAGTTTGGCGTCGAGTCGCACCGTCATCGGTGCGTCGGGGGCGTTCTGCCGGAGGCGGTTAGCCCAAGTCCGGGCCGAGGCGAGCTCTCCGTGAGCGATGAGTTGTTCGACAAGCGTTGCGATCACCGCAGGGGGGCAATCTTGCTCGGCCGCGATGTCAAACAACGATTCCCGCGAATCCAGCCAGTTTCCGAGTTTGTCCTGCAGCCAGGCCCGCAGCACCCTCTGCTCGGTGTCGAGGTCCCGCCGCCGCTTCAAGTCATCGAGGAGGGAAATCGCCCGTCTCCAACACTCCGGTTCCTCACGCTCCATAAGAATGGCAAACTCGATCTTCAGATCCTCCGGAGTCATTTTTCCCTCGGCGTCTGTGTTTTGCTCGAGGATCTGGAGGGTCTCGAGGAGCTCGCGGTACGTCGAGGTTCTCGTGTACTCCTGGGCGATTTTGCGCCGGGCCCAGTAGAGGCTCGTCGTCCCCGCTGCCTCGGGCATGGCGATGATCCGGAGGAGCTCCTCCTTGGCTGGCTTCAACTGGCCGCGCCGGAGGAGGAACTCGGCAAATCGCCGGGCGACACGCGGGTCGGTGGGGGCGGTGAGGGTGGCGCTGCGGTAGGCTTCCTCGGCCTTTGCGGGATCCCTCCGCATCTCGTACGTGATCGCGTTGAGGATCTCCCCTTCGGCTCCGCCGAGCGACGCGGTGGCGCGCTGCAGCGTTTCCTCGGCCCGTTGCGTCTTCCCCAGCATGAGTTGCTGACGGATCGTTTCGATCCAGCAATCGAGCCTGTCGGGGGCGAGTTCCGCCGCCTGCTCGAGGACTTCCAAAGCGCGGGGTTGCTTTTCACACTGCCGCAGCAGGCTGGCAAACCAGAGGAGATGGTCGACATCCGATCCCTGCTCCAAGTTGATCGCCTCGGCCTTAGCCACGGCTTCGTCGAATCGGCCGGCCTGGACGTCGATATCGGCCCGGATCCGCGACGCGCCCAGCCCCGCCGATTGCCCCATCGAATCGATGACCTGCTGTGCCTCGTCGAGCCGGCCAGTCTGTCGGAGTAGACCTGCCAGCATCCGTGGCACTCCGGGGTTCGTGGCCCCCTGGTCGATCGCTTTCTGGAGGTGGCTGATCGAGGCGCTCGCGTCTCCCCGGATTCCGGCGATCTCCGCGAAACACTGCTGGATCTGAAACCAACCCGGTCGGTCGTTCTCTGCTTCCATGAGGTAGCTGCGGGCTTGGTCGAGGCCGGTCCGATCCTCTGCCGAGAGCGGCGGAGGAACCTTGTCTTCGCCGAGTTGAAGGTCCCGCGCGACTTGCACTTGCAGAATCAGGACCATCGCCTGGGCGACACGGGATTGTGGCGAGGATCGGCCCGTCAAATCGCCAATCTGTTCGGCATAGGCGGCGAGCTTTGCCACGTCCTTCTGGTCAATCGCGATCTGAAGCAGGGATGCGTGGGCTCGGACTTCCGACGGCTCCCGTTCGAGGATGACCGCAGCGATCCGCTCGGCCTCGGGGATGCTCTGCTGCTGGATCCGGATCGCCATGACGGCGAGGAGGACGAGAATGGCGTCTTTGGTGGGGATCTCCTTGCAGGCGGCTTCAACGGCCACCAGACCAGCCTCCCCCTCTTCCCCCCCCAGGCTGGCAGCGCTCCGGGCTTCAGCGGAGAGCACCCGGGGATCCTGACGAACCAGCGGGTTCAGGCGCACGATCGTCTCCCGGGCCCGGTCGACCTGCGTGTCGGCGAGAAGCAGGGTCACCAATTGGGCGGCGACCTGGGGGTCGTCCGGAGCCGCCTCGAAGGCCTGGGATGCGACCTCGACCGCGGCCGAATTGTCACCGCGACGTTGCAAGACATTCGATTGAATTGACGCGAGTTGGGCATTCCCGATGTGGGGCGACGTGCTCAAGAGTTCGACGAGCGCATCGACCTTCTTCCAGTTTCGCTCCGCTTCGGGGCGACGCAATTGATCCTTGACCCGGAGGTCGAGCAGGGGAGCCCAGAGCAGTTGCATGCGTGGAAGATCTTCCGCGGATTGGAGCGATGCCAGCGACTCGAACTCCGCCAGGGCCTCGTCGGACCTCCCTGCCTGGGCGTGGGCCGTCGCCAGCGCGACGCGGGCCTGGTACGAGTTTGGTTCGGTGGCGAGCACGCGGCGGCTCGCCTCGAGAAGCTCGTCCGACTGCCCCAACGCCTGGTGGCAGATCGCCATGGCGAGATCGACCGCATGGGTGAGTTGCGGGGAACTGGCGACGCCCGGGCGGAGTTGCTTGAGCTTTTCCAGGGCCGGGTGCCACTGCCGGCGTTCCATGAGAAGGCGGGCATCCGCCCACCCCACGACCGGGTTGTCGTCCCCTTCGATCGCTCGCATCGCTTCGACATGGGGGATTGCCTCCTCGCCGCGTTCGAGATCGAAGAAGAGATCGATGAGCCTGCCGAGGATGACCGGATTTTCGGGGAGCGTCTCCACCCCCTTGGCAAGGATCTCGAGCGCCAGGTTCGGATCCGCCATTCGCTTCGCCAGATCGGCATGCCCAATCACGACGCGGGCATCGTCGGCGTAAGGAGCCAGCCCCTCCTCGATCACCTTCTTCGCCCGCGGGAAGTCGTTGGTCCGCATCGCGATCTCGAACTCGGCGAAGAGCACCTGTGGGGATTCGGGCGCCAGGTTGGCCGCTCGCGCGATTTCGATCCCCGCCGCCGAGAGATCGTCGTGGAAGAAGCTCCACGTTGCCATCGAAAGCCATGATTTGTGGTCGGTGGGGTAAACCTCCGGAAGGCGCCGCATGACCCTCGAGGCGGTGGCGGTGTCGCTGTAACGGCGCTCGAGAATCTCGGCGATGAGGAGGTAGGCCTCGGAGCAGTCAGCGAGCGGTTCCCAGGAGGTATCGAACGACTTCGTACCGACATCGAAACCGATCAATTTCGAGGCGACCTCAGCCGCCTCGTCGTAACGCCCCATTCCCGCACACGAGGTGGCGTACCGCAGATCGATGAGGTAATCAGGTGTGGCTGCCTTGGCACTTTCGTCCCCTGGTTCGGGGGTTTTTTCGGGGGCTGCCGGCGCCGTTGCGGCGGGCACGGGCTTGGCCATTCGATGGTCGCGAATGAGCCCGAAATGTTGCCGCGCCTCGGTAAAATTACCGGTCCGGTAAAGGAATCCGGCAAGTTGCTCCCGGAGATCGTCGTCATCGGGATTTCGCTGCACCGCCGTTTCCAGGGCGTCGTAGGCCTCGGCCTGGCTGGCCCTCGAGGAGCGCGTCGCCCCGACCTTGCGGAGCATCAATTTGGCGAACTCGGCTCGGGCCTCGTTGTCGTTGTTCCGCAATCCGATGTAGCGCACATAGAGCCCGGCGGCCTCGTCCGAGCGCCCCTCCTCGGCGCGTTCGCGGGCGAGAATGAGGATGTTGTCGGCGTTGCGGTAGACCTGGTACTCGTGAATCCCGTAGACGCCCCCCATGCCTCCGATGACGAGGACGGCGACGATGATCAGGAGTTTGAGGTTGACCGTTTTCATGGGGGTGACGGGCCGCAGGCGTGCGGCTCCTTTGCTTGGCCTCAAGGCTGGAGTGGGGCGCCGTCTCAGTGAGCCTGCCAGGCGGGGGCGCGAACCCACCCGACGAGAACTCTCGAGACGAAGCCGCGTCGGTTCCCACCCGGATCGAATCCCTCATGTTGACGGGTGAACGAATAGGAAGGTTGGTCCAATATGACGGCTGAACCGGAAATCGTTCAACCATCCGCCCGACATCCTTCCCGGCCCCGGCTGACCCGATGGATCGCCCCGGACGGAAGCTCCCAGCATCCTATCCGTCGGGGCAGTCTGGGGGGAAGAAACCGGTCGGCCAGGAACCTGAAAAGTCCGATCAAAGAATTGGGAGGGGTTGGGACGAAAAATCCTTGTGAGTCGGGATGAACGGTCGTAGGGCCGATGGGCCCGCCCCCGCCACCGTCGATCCACAGCGAGGTCAACCATGCCCCCCCGAACCACCAAAATCTGTTCCTCATTCGCTGCGTCGAAAGCGTTTCGTGCCAGGATCATGGTGGTTGCCGTCTTCGGCGCCGGCGCCTGTCCGGGGTGGGTGTTGGCCCAGCAGGCCGGGGGCGGAACCATGCCCCGGCGGGCCGAATCGACAGCTGCCATTGAGCGGGCAAGTCCGCCGCGGGCGATTCCGGCTGGGCGGGCGGCCCGGGGGGAGAATGCTGGCGCGAAAGTGGCTGCGGCGACGTCGGGACGCACCGGTCCGCGTGCCAGCGCGGCGGCCTCCACCCGGGCGCGGGCTCCGGCAGCGGGGGTCCGGCAGACGAGCGCTGTCGTCACAGCCGACGGTGGTGTGGTGCTTGCCGGTCACGCCGTGGCCGCCGCCGATTGCCGGCAGTGTGGCCAACGGGGCTGCGGAAAGTGCCGTCTGGCCGGTGGCCGTCTCGATCTCCCCTGCAATGGTCTCTGCGAGCAGGGGGGCTGTCCGGCCCATTGCCCGGTGCGTCCGGATCAATTCGGCTACTACGCGACTCGCTGGCGATCGTGGCCCGGGCAGAACGTGAAGCAGGCCGGCCACTTCGATCCCGCCACGACGCCCGTTGTCCCTCCCCGTTCCGAAGTGCCGAAGATGGCAGATGAGCTCGCGTTGCCCAACCAGCAAGAGGAGAACGCTTCAGACGACAGCGACGAGGAAGAAGCCGACGTGGAAGGCAAGAATGGCGAGGATGGCCAGGAGATGTCTGGCGACGGTGCTCCCGGCGACGCTCTACCGCCGGTGAAGGCCGAGGAGGCCGAGGAGGCCTCGAAGCCCGAAGGCGCCATCGAGAAAGACAATCCAGCGGCCGCGGTTGACGCTGAATCGACGGGCAACGCTTCGTCCGCTCGGCCTTCCGACGATTCCGGGGCCGCTGCGGCGCTGCCGGCTGGAACCTTCGCCGGCACCGCGTGGGCGAACTTGGGGCGCGGAACGCCGGCCGAATCGACGCCGCCTCCCCGCGGGAATGCGGTGCAGACCAGCGCGCCGGTCGAGGCGGCGCAGAGCGACCGCCCGGCGGGCGATCGCGACACCCCGAAGCTCCGTTCGCCGGCGCAGAGGCTCGTCGAGCGGAACGAACAGGTCGCCGGAAAGTGGCGCGCGAAAACTGCGGCGGCCGCGGCGACAGTCGGGAGTACGGCGGCGAATCCGCTCCGCGGGGTGACCGCCCAGCCGGGGAATCCGCTCCGCTGACATGGGCCCCTGGGAGCCACTGCGAGAGGCGGGACTCGAACCCGCACGCCTTGCGGCACTGGAACCTAAATCCAGCGCGTCTGCCAATTCCGCCACTCTCGCCCAGTTGGAGCTTACCTGAGCGGCGCCGTTGTGGTCGGCGCGGCGCCTGCCCCGTCGGAGGAGGCGCCGTCGTCCCGCAGAAATCGCTCGAGATTGCCCCGGCCGGTCGGGGAGCGGGGGGGCCACGTCGCCATGAGGACGTCCTGGATCGTGTCCGCCCGGGGGGCCATGACCATCCTCGCTCCATGGATCTCGAGGGCCACGATCTGCTCCCCGGGCGGGTGGCTCGCGTTCCAGGCCTTCACGAGTCCGGTAGCCAGGCTCGGGGCAAAGGCGCGATGGTCTGGTTTGGGGAGTTCCCACAACAGTTTCTGCAGCCGCTGGTCGCCGAGGGAGTGGAAGCCACCGGCGGGGAGAACGGTTTCCAGCGGCCTCCCCCGACGGAGGATGTCGACGGTCGCGCCGTTCACCAGATCGGCACGCCCGTAGACCCACTGCCGTTGCGGCCGGATCTCTCCAAAAACGCGCCAATCCTGCTCCAGGAACGTGAGCTGGACCGCGTGCCGTAGGCCCGCGGGCATGCGCCAGCTTTGCCATGGACTGTTGGCGTGGGCGAAGGCGACCGCTGCGATCCCCAGCGCCGCCAGGCAGAGGATCCGTCGCGCGGGGTCGAGGCGCGCTTCCCCGTCGGAGCCGGCGGTGGAAACGATCGTCCTGGCGCCGATCCGGTCCCAGAGGGAGCCGGGGAGGAGGGCCACCCAGGCGGCGATCCCCACCCACGGGAAGAGGCAGACGTCCATCGTCACCGCGATCGCGAGATGAAAGAGGACAAACACTCCCACCAGTGGAAGTCGCAGTCGCGGCACGAGGAGGAGGAGCGGACCGGCGAGCTCGACCACGGGCGTCGCCCACGTCAGCCAGCGGGCGCCCCACGGCCACCCGGCGACGAGGTTGCCAAGTGTGGTGCCGTGGTCGTGGACCGAGAGCGCATAGCCGACCGCTTCGCCCGACCACCAGACGTCGTTCCACTTCGACATGCCGGCCGAAAGGTAGACGGCCGCCACCTGGAGCGTCAGCGCGAAGGCCGCCACGCCGTGGTGGGGCAGAGGCTCCCGGGAACGCCATCCTCCGCGGCTCCCTGCGCCCCAGGCCCAGACGGAGCCGAGCGGGAGGAACTGCCCCCAGAAGAGGAGCACGGCCAGAAAGACGTCGCCGGCGTTCGTCACCGGTGCGGTCCGGCGGACGAGGCTGACGACGACGATCCAGGCCGCCGTCGTCGTCCATGGCAGGCCGATGCCGGCGGCGAGGAGAACCCCACCCACCCCCTCGGCCCACAGCAGGCCGTAGCCCCACC
>JBAWVV010000069.1:0-14270 GCA_037147115.1 Planctomycetia bacterium
CCCCGAAACCTCAGACGCCCCCCCCCGACACGATCCTCTGGACGCACGGTCACCTTACCGATCCGGCCGACGACACGCTCCCGGAGCTTGGGCACGCCGCACCACCTCCCCCGGTAGCCCCGACCACCGGACCGATGTCCGCACCCGCCTCGCGGCAGACCTCCCCCTCGAAGGCTCGGGCCGAGACCGCACCGGCAAGCTCGGCCCCTGCGCTCCCCGGGGCAGCCGCCACCGGCGATCGCCCCGCGCCGATCCATCTCCGTCCTCTGGGGGTAGGTCAGCGGCGGCGCGCCCGTCCGCGGCACACCCCTTCCGCCACCGAGGAGGGGAGGATGACCACGGCCCCTGCGCTGCTCGACAGTGGTTCACGGGCCGCCCGGAGCATTGGCACGCTGCTCCATGCCTGGATCGAACAATTCGGCTGGGATTCCCCTCCCCCCGGCGACGACCTCCTGCGCCGAATCGCCAGCCGGGAGCCGGGCCTGGCGCCCGACGTCGAGCCGCTCATTGGTGCCTTCCGGCTCATGTGCGCCAACCCCGCCGTGGCGTCAATCCTGGCGGCACCGGGTCCACGGTTACCGGAGCGGTTGGTCAGCGACAACCTGCCCGCCGGGCCTGCCGAACCGAGCCTCCAGCGCGAGCAGGCGTTCGCCATCGACGACGGCGAGGGAACGCTCGAAGGGATCATCGATCGGCTGGTGGTGTGGCGTCGCAGCGGGCACGCGGTCGCCGCCGAGGTGATCGATTTCAAGTTCGACGCGATGGGAGGGGACGGCCGCGGAGCCATCGGCGCCCGGATCCTCGCCGAAAAGTCGGCGTTCTACGCTCCGCAACTCCAGGCCTACCGCCGCGCCGTTGCGGCGCTCCACGCCCTCGATCCGGCCCGGGTGTCGTGCCGACTCGTCTTCATGCGATCGGGTGACGTCAGAACCATTGACGGCTGAGGCTGCCGCTCCCCGGCTTCGGGGCCTCTCGACTGCCACCGGGTCGCTTGGCCAGAGCGTTACTTTCCCCCCTCGATCGCCGCCTCGATCTTCGCCAGTCGGCGCCGATCGTCCGGGGAGAGCCTCTCGTCGGCCAACCCCTTCCGCTCCGCTGCCGCGAGGGCTTCGCGAGCCCCGTCGAGATCAGACATTTCCGTCCGGATGAGGGCGAGGTGGAGCAGGTTCCGCGGGCTGGGCTGGAGGAGGATCGCATCGCTCACGTCCTCGAGCGCCTGCCGGCTCTGGCCACGGGCCAGGCGCACCAACGAGCGCGAGTCGAGCAGATCGGTCGTCGGCCCCATCTCGGCGACGGCCGCATCGATCAGCTTCGTCGCTTCGTCGGCCGTCTCCGGATGGGCGATGTCGAAAGCCAGGTTCGCGGAGATCGCCGCCCGCAGGCCCGCTGCGACGTCGGGAGAAGCGAGCAGATCCCGGTAGGCCTTCATCGCCCTCGAGGTGCGGCCGAAGGCGTCCTCGAGTACCGCCGCCGAAAACGCGACCTCGGGCACACCAGGGTTCTCACGGCGGAGCGAGCCCGCGATCCGCTCGATGTCCGCGACGGCATCCGAATCCGGGTCGGCATCGGAATACCGCGAGATCGCCAGGAGGGCGTCGAGGAACGACTGCGGCGAGACGCTGGCGCGGACCGACTCCGCCAGGGCAATCGCCTCCTTGGTACGGTGACGGCGACCAAGCGACTGCGCCTGGAGGAGAACCCCGTCGGTCGACAGTTCGGCGCACTTTGCGAACACCTGCCCGGCCTCCTCGGGGAATCCAAGATCCTCGACGATCCGCGCCGACATCACCATCCGACTGGCATTCGCCTCGGTGAGGCGCGCGTCCGGGAGCAGCGCCTTGATCACGCCCGCGACGGTCTCCGAATCTCCCTTCGCCTGCGCCACCTTGGCGACGAGGCGGAGCGTTATCGCCCCCTCCGGCGAGATCTGCCGGAGCTTCTCCAGCCAATCCTCCGCCCCGGGAATGTCACCGTCGTCGAGACACATCTCGACGAGCATCGCGAACATCCCCGAGCTGCCGTCCGCCGACAGGGCGACCTCGCCGATGTTGCGAATCGATTGGGGACGGAGCGACGGCACGAGCGTCGCCCGCGCTTTCTCGCGCATCACTTTCTCTTCAACCTTCAGCGGCCGACGCTCGGAAAGGATCTCCAGAACCTGGAGCCCGCGCCGCCAACTCGACGGCTCGTTGCGCCGCAGAAGGAGCGAGGCCTCCAGCGCCATGTCATCCTCGGCCTGCTTCCCTCCGTCGTCGAGATTGAGGGCCAACAGGGCAATCGCGTCGAGAAACTCGCGGTAGCTGCCCCCTACCGCCATCTGCTCGGCCAGCTGCCGACGGGCCCAAACGAGCGTCGGGGTGCCCTTGGCCGCTTCCAGCCCGACGATCCGTTGCAATTCTTGGCGGGCCTGCTTGAGCCGCCCGCTCACCTGGCACTGCTCGACGAGGCGCCGGGCGGCCGCGAGATCATTGGCGTCGGCCGCAACGGCCTCGCGGTAGCCGGCCTCGATCTCCGTCCCACCCCCCAGGAGCGAGGCAGCCACCATCGCGAACCGGTCCTTGGCGGTGCCCTCGAGGGCCAACAGCGCGCTGTCCCGGGTCGCACGAGCGTCCCCATCGAGCTTCCGCTGAACCTGCATCCGCAGCAGCCCCAGATAGGGCGCCGGGGTCTGCGGGGCAGCCACGATCGCCCTCCGAAGCATCGCTTCAGCCTCCTCCGGCCAGCCGCAGCGGGTGAGGAGACCGGCGTGCCAGAGCAGTTGCTTCGCGTTCTCCGGCTCGTTCTCTGTCAGCGAGGCCGCAAGCCGGATCGCCTCATCATTCCGGCCGGTGGCCGCGAGAAAATCGGCGCGGATCCGGTCAACAGACGGGCCCCCGAACTCGCCGAGCGACGCGATCACCGGTGCCGCCTCGTCGAATCGACCCGTTGCCACGAGCATGACGATGAGACGACGGCGGGCGAAAGGGAGCGGCTCGCCACCGCGGATCGCCCGGCGCAGATACCCGATCGCGGCCCCCCGGTCCCCCTCGAGCTCGGCGATCGACGCCATGAAGCGTGGAGGGGCGTCCCAGTCGGGGCGCTCCGCGACCGCCTGATCGAGGAGCTTGCGCGCCTCGGTGAGCGTCTTCTTCTCGGCTTCCGACAGCGAATCGGAGTCGCCGGCGGCCAGACGTTCGGCCCGAACCTCAATGATCCCTTGGACGGCCCGGGCGACGCGACTGATCGCCGTGTCGTTCCCGAACCGTCTCCCGATCGACGCGGCCTGCTCGGCGACCGCCTTCGCGTCGTCGCTCTCCGCGCTGACATCAAGCAGCAACATCTGCAGGCGAACGTCGTCGGGATCATCAGCCAGAATCGACTCGGCAAGGGCCCGGGCCGCCCCATCCGCCCCGAGGCCGATCTGGAACGCCATCCACTGCCCTTTCACGTCTCGGGCCCCGGGCCCGGACAGCGCCATCACCTTTCGATCGATGTCGTCCACTCGTTCTCCCCAGGTGCCGCGGCTCGTCCGGGCGAGGACATCGATTTCAGTCGCTACGAATGCAGGGGTGGCGCGGACCGCCTCGGAAGCAGCGTCGATCTGCACCCATGCGTCGTCGCCGCGATCGGCCGCGGCAAGGAGGCCGACAAATTGCTTGAAGAGTTGCGGGTCAGCGGGATACGCAGCCTGCGCGGCCTCCGCAGCAACGAGCGCCGCGGCCTGGTCGCCTCGCGACGAGAGCACTTCGATGCCGATCTTGGCTGCCATGTCGGGGGGGAGCCCCCCGTCACCGGTGAGCTCGTCGACCAGCGCGTTGACGGCGGACCAGTCCTGCTCGTCCGCCGGACGGCGCAACTGCGCCGCCAGCCGCATTCGCAGCAGGGTTCTCCAGATTTCCGGCTTGGCGACGAGCTTCTCCGGCGGCAGACCCGCGGCCAGCTTCTCGACGATCGCGATCGCCTCGTCGGGGCGACCCGCCTGCTCCAGATCCGCCGCCTCGAGAAACTTCGCCAACTCCGAATCGGGCGCCCCGGCGGCGACACGACGACGGGCCTCCGCGGCCCGCAGGGTGTCGCCGAGGGCATCGTGGCAATTGGCCCTGGCGATATCGACCCGGCGCGCGAGGGACGGATCGGACGAGACCATCGCCCCCAGCCGCTCCCAGATCACCAGCGCCTGCGACCACCGCCCCTCGGCCATCGCCACGGCTGCTTCGCCGTAGAGGATGGCCGGGGCATCCTCGGAGAGCGCTTTGCGCCCCTCGACGAGCGCACTGCGCACCTCCTCGATCCGGCCTGAATCGGCGAGGAGCACGATCCATTCCGACATCAGCGGCTTGCTTGTCGGCAACGCCTTTACGCCTGCCCCGAGGAAGCCGATCATGGCGGCGGTGTCGCCGCGGACGCGGGCAAGCTCGGCCCTGGCCATGACGAGCGACTCGGAGAGCGGGGCATCGGACGGGATCGAGGTCAGGAGCGCTTCGGCCACATCGGGCTTTCCCTGCGCGAGGGCCACGGTGGCCGCAATAAGAATTGCCTCTTCGTCGTCCGGTGCCAGGGCCCGCGCCTTCGCGATCGCCTCGGCGGCCTGATCGATCTTGCCGTTGCGCCGACTCCATCCGGCAAACACCTTCCACGCCCGCGGGGAATCGGGGTACGCCGCGACCATCCTCCGAAGGACCTCCTCGGCAGCCTGCAACCGCGATCTCCCCTCCGACTGGATCGCCGCCAGGAACACGAAGGCATCCATCCGCTCCGGCGGCAGCGGCGTTCCGGGGATGACCGCGGTGAGCTCGACGAGCGTTCGCTCGACCTCATCGGGCTTCCCCGCCTTCATCGCCGCCTGCACGTAGAGCATGCCGTACCGACCGAACGCTTCGGGATCCTTGACCGGATCGCTTCGCTTTTGAAGGGCCGCCGCATGGAACAGCGCTGCCTCGATCTCGTTGGCTTCCAGAAGCAGGACCACCAGCTTCTCTCGGAGCGCATCCTGCTCCGGATCACGCGTGACGGCGGTCCGCAGGACGTCCTTCGTGAACGCCCATTCTTCGGGGGCTCGCACGCCGGAGAAGGCACGGTCGGCGAGGATGCCAGCGAGTTGGAGATGGCGAACCTGGTCGGCGGGCCGGAGTGTCAAGTATTTGCGGAGCGGGTTGATCGCCTCGCCGGGGTTCCCGGCCGCGACGCTCTCATCGACGGTGGCCAGGAGTGCCGCCGCATTACGCCGCACCTGGAACTTATGGAGGACCCAGACCCCGCACACCGCGCCCACGAGGAGGAGCACGATGAGGATCAACACACGGGGGTTGAAGCGGCGAGCGGCCATGTTGGATTCCACGAAACCGGGGAGGGCCACACCGGAGGGATCCGGGTGGCGGCAGTGGGGAAACGGCAGGCGGGGAACCGGCTCCCGGGCAGAGGGCCCGAGGCCAAGCAGCGTTGGGTCGACCAATGAACCGGGCGGGGCCACCAGTCGTGGCCCCGGGGAAACATCGCCATCGATCGATCAACACCGACACAACAAACCATCCAAGCGGAGGGCATGGGATTCGAACCCACAATCCATCTCTGGACATCTGATTTCGAGTCAGACCGCTGGCCAATTCGCTTACCCTCCGAATCGCCATTCCAATGTAGAACACGAATGGAGGCCACTCAAGTTCGGTCCTCCATCCGGCACATCCGGCAGGCTCGCTGGGAAATCCCCACGTCGCCCCGCATTCCGCCCTCCTGCCCCGGGGCCCGGTCGCAGGCCCAGGGGAGTTGATCGGCCCCCGCCGGCGAAGTAGTGTCGGCGGATGATGTTCATTCACAAGGAGCGGCTCGAATACGTTCTGCAAGCCGGGGACTACCTCTCCGCCGAGGTGCTGCGCACTGAGGTCGACAGGCTCTTCCTCCCCGCCTGGCATCCGGTAGCGCTGACCGGCGACCTCCGCAACGACGGCGACTTCATCACCCTCGACCTCCTCGGCCGCCCCCTCCTGCTGCGGCGCCAGGACGGTCGACTCCACGCCTACCTCAACGTCTGCTCCCACCGCCACTGCCTGCTCACCAACCTGCCGCGCGGGCACTCCCCGAAGCTCGCGTGCCAGTACCACGGGTGGGAGTACCAGGCGAGCGGAAAGATCGACAAGGTCCCAGACGGCGGCTGCTTCAAGCCCTTCGATCGCGAAAACGCCGCCCTCCAGGTGTTCTCCGTCGACACCTGCGGCGAGATCATCTTCGTCCGCCTCGCCGCAGAGGGGAGCGACCTGCGGACCTGGCTCGGCGACTGGCACGATCGGATCGCCGCCGCATTTGCCCCCCCCTACCGCTGCAACTGGCGCTATGCTGCCGACTTCGACTGCAACTGGAAGATCCCGGTGGAGAACACGGTGGAGACCTACCACCTCCCCCTGGTCCATCCAAGCACGCTCGGCGGCTTCGGCCTGATCCCCGAGGAGGCCCAAAAGCACTGGCTGGAGGATCGGTCGACGACGCTGGTGTTCGATTTGGGGAGCGAGAGCGAACCGGTCAAGAAGCAGCGGCAGGTCGTCGGCTGGCTCGGTGGCGGCACGACCACCGACCAGTACGTCCACCATCACGTCTTCCCGAACCTCGTCTTCACCTTCTCCGACCTGTTCACCTACTGTCAGGTCTATCTTCCCACCGGCCCCACCACATCGCGGACGCTGGCCTGGATGTTCAGCCTCGACGGCACAAAGCGGAGCCTGTTTACGCGCGTCATCGCCCGGCTGACGGCGCGGCATGGCGTGAAAGCCAACGCTGCCATCCAGCGCGAGGATGCGAGCGTGTTCGCCGCCCAGCAGAAGGGCATCAGCGCCACGCCGTTCCGCGGATGCATCGGCACCCGCGAGGAACGGATCTGGTGCTTTCACGACTACCTCAAGCGGGCCTGTTCCTGACCGGCCGCACCAAAGGCCCCGGGGCGGGTCGTTGACGGCCATTGGGCGTCGCTCAACGGACCGCTGCGGCCAGTGCGGCGACCGGACCGCGCTCGCGGGAGGTTGACACCGGCGTGGCCACCAGTTCGTCGAGAACCTGCGCGGCGAATCGTCGCGCCGGCTCATCGGCGCCGCTGAGCGACACCGCACCGCGCGCCACGACCGCTCCCCGGAGCCACGACTCGAGGGACGGGGCGCTGGTCTGAATCGAAGGTGCGGCCAACGGCGGCAGGCCGACATGGAGCGCCACCGGCCGCCCCGCCTCGCAGCGGATCGTCCACTGACCACCCCCGCCTCCCGCCGCCGACAGGCCAACGACCTGCCCGCCGACCGGAGCCTGCCACGATGCATGCCCGAGGCGCCGCTCGAGGAGGCCCCGCGCCGTGACCGTTCGCACGGCCCGCCCCGGCGGCGGCCAACGGAAGCGGTTGGCGATCGCAAACCGGCAGAGGCGGCGGAGCGTCTCGTCGTCGAGCTCGGGGGACGGCAGATCGGGGACCGCAGCGATGGACGCGGTGCTGTCGAAGCGGGGGTCGTCGCTCCAGTAGGCACGGTAGACGTGCATCTGGTCCTCGAAGAGACGCGCGAGCATGACCGCGTCAAAGCCCACGGCCCCCTTCGCCGGACCGGCCGCAGCGCGGGCTTCCTTGAGCTCGGCGGCCATCTCGACGACGAGCTCCTCGAACACCCGGCACAGCTGGCTCACCGGCGTCGGTCGGGTCGAGGTGAGGTGGTAGGTACGGCCGTGGAGCGAAGGATCGCCGATGATCCGGGTCATCACCGCCGACACCCAGTCGACGGGCACGAGGTTCTTGACTTCGTGCCCGGTCATTCCCAGGACATCGAGGAGCGAGCCCGGCTCGAGGTCGGACTCGAGAAACGCCTCGACAAACGGCTGGACGATCCGCAGTGGCTTGTAGAAACCATGGAAGGTGTTCGTGAATCCCGCCACGAGGTCGCCGACGATGATGCTCGGTCGATGGACCGTGCAGGCATCGAGGAAGGGGGCCGAAACGGCCGCCTTCTCCGATTCGATCTTGCTTCGTTCGTAGTCGTTGCCGGGAGTCTGGCCGACGTCGAGCTCGCTCTCGAGGATCCGCCCCCGTCGTGTGCCACAGACATAGGCGCTGGAGACGTGGTGGTAGCGGCGGATGCCGAGATCGCGGCACAGCGCCAGGACGTTGGCCGTGCCGTTGACGTTGCTATTCCATGGCTCGCCGTCGCTCTCGCGCATCTGGAACGACAGGCTCGCCGCCGAGTGGACCACCTCGTCGACGTTCCGCCCCACCCAAGCCGCCGTCGCCGCCTCGAGCCCGAGCCCGGGGGCGGTGATATCGCCGGCGAGCACGACCGGTGCCTCGACGGTCACTCCGGCCACCTCCCGCCAATCGTCGAGAATCTCGTCCCCCCGGGCCTCGGCCGTGGCGGTCTTCGATCCACGGACGAGCACCGCCACGCGCCGACCGGTCGCTGCGAGGTCGCGGACGAGCGAGCGGCCGAGGAGCCCGGTGGCTCCGGTGAGGAGGAGGTAGTTGTGATTCGTGGCCATGGCGGCGGTCCTGACAAAAACGGCGGTGGAATACGGTTCAGACGTGGATCGCAGCCCCACCATCGACGACCAGCGTCTGCCCCTGGACGAGATCGGAGAGCGAGCTGGAGAGAAAGAGAACGGCGTCGGCGACATCGGTGGCCTCGAGTTGCCGCTCCCCCACCATCGTCTTGGTTGTCCGGCCGGCGAACATCAGATCGGCTCCGGGAAGACGCCTCGTGGAATCGGTGTCGACAAGCCCCGCTTCGACGACGTTGACATTCACTCCCCGGTCGCCGAGCTCGAGGGCCCAGTGGCGCGCCAGCGCCGTCAGCGCTGCCTTCGATCCACCGATGAGGCCGTACATCGGCAGCGCCATGTGGGTGCCATGGCTGGAGAGAACGACCACCTTCCCGCGGCCGTTCCCCGCCTCGAGCAGCGGTGCCGAGCTCTTCAGAAGATGGACGAGCGAGAGGACATTCGTGTGCATCGCGGCATCGAAGTGCCGCTGCGAGGTGGCGGCCAGGGGACGAAAGCCACCGGTCGCCGCATTGTGGATGACGATGTCGAGGGCGCCGAACTGCTCGCGGACGAAGCCGATCATGTCTTCGACATCCTCTTCCTCGCCGACGTCGGCGCGGATGCAGGCCACGCGTCGCCCCATCGCGGCGATCTCCGCCGCCACCGCATCGGCTTCGCGACCGCTCGTGACGTAGTTGACGACGATGTCAGCCCCTGCTTCGGCGAGCCGCAGGGCACACGCCCGGCCAATGCCCCGGCTACTCCCGGTGACCAGCGCCACCTTTCCGTGAAGATCAATCATGACTGCGGCTCTCTGGGGGACACGGTGAGGGGATGGGTGTGAACGGTGGCAGAGCGGGGATCAAGCAGCGTGGGGAGGAAGGGGCGCCGACGCGGCGACACTCGGCCGGGCCGGGGGGAGGCAGGCCCTGGGAGCTTCGATCCCGATCGGGGAGCACGCCTCCGGCCGGGGCGGCGACAGTCGACGGGCCTCGTGGGTACAGGCCACCGCCAGCAGGTAGCGCCCGGTCTCGAGGAACCGGCCGGTTCCGCTTGCCGTGCGCCATTCGTCGCGGAGCGTCCAGGAGAACGTGCCGTCGCCCGACGGTTCGATCGACACCCGGAGCGGACGGAAGGCCGCGTCGAGGCCGGCTGCCTTGTAGGCCGCCTCCTTCGCCCCCCAGACCATGCCCGGTGATGCGGCGGTCCGTTCCCCGTCGTCGAGCCAGTGATCGAGGCCGGCGCGGACGACCGAGGTGTCGATGATGTCGATCCCGACGCCCGCCCCGTCGCAGACCGCGGCCCCAACGAGCCCACGCTCGTGCGCCATCGATACCGACAGCGGCAGCAAGCCGCCCTCGGCAGAGGCGATCGGCCGGCCGGAGGGGAGGAGCGAGGCGACGCGCACCGCCCCGGCGGGAAGCCCCATCCGGGTGGCGGCGATCCGCTCGGCCAGCCGCCGGGCGGCCGCCGAGAGCGATTCCCCCGGCGCGGGCAGGGCTGTCCCCACATCAACACGCCATGCGCCAACGACGAGGTCCCGTTCGGTGCGGCCAGCGGGGGCCGCTGCTGCTCCCGTCATGAGGGGCGGCTCCGCTGCGGGGAGAGGACCGCCAGATGGAGGCCATCGACCGCCACCAGCGCCCGGCCATCCGCCCCGTAGATCACGAAGTCGTAGACCGACTTCTGAGGATCCTGGGAGCGGAAGAAGAGGCGGACGGTGCACTTCTCCGCGGCCGTCGCGCGCCCTTCGATGCGGAGGCGGTCAAAGCGGACGGGGATCTCGACACGCTTGCCACAGAGGACGTAGGAGTAGACGGCAGAAGCGAAGATCGCCCCGTCGAGCATCGCCACCGGGACAGTCCACCCCGCCGCGCCACGGGGATGGGCCACGGTGTCGGCATTCGGCGCGACGAGCCTTCCCCAGCCGCCACTGCGATCGAGGAACATCCCGGTCAGCACCCGGAACGACGGCCCGTGCCACATCGGCCCGTCATCCTGATAGACCATCGGGGTCCAGGGGAACGGCAGATCATCGAGCTTGGCGGTGATCGGCTCGGCTGCACCGGTGAGGAGCGTGGCCGAGGCATGGCCCCGGGTGAGATGCCCCTCGGGCCCATCGGCCCCCGGCGCGGTCGACCATGCCCGGGCCTTCACGAGGCCGGAAGCCCCGGGCTCGACCTCCACCCGCACTTCGCGCGGCTGGTCGGTCGGGAATCCCAGCGGCCGCTCGACGACGAAGTCGCGGATCTCCTCGACACGCTCGCAGCCGACGGCGGCCAGCGTCGCCTGCGCGAGCAACTCCGCTCCCATCACGGCCGGGAGGAGTGGTCGCCGATACTGGAGATGCTCGGTGAGAAACCGGTCGGCGGTCGGATCGAGGACGAAGTGGACCTTCGTGCCCCGCCCGGCCTGCTCGACCCGCGCGACGAGGCTGCCGCGGGGCGCAGCGGGGGCGTGAGCGGCACCGGCGGTGGCGGCATCGAGGCAGAAGACCGGCTCGGTGACGAGCACCTCGGCTTCAGGAAGCCCGGCCTCGATCTCGGCCATGAACCGCCCCACCCCCTCGGCCAGGGGCATGAACTTCATCCCGAATTGTTCGAGGACGAACCGACTCTCGGGCCGGCTCGCCATCCCCACCTCGTCCCAGGCGTGCCAGTGGAAGACGGTGGCACGGAGCCCCCGGCGACCGTGACGCAATTGTCCGACGATCTTGGCGAGCATGTCGTTGGCCAGCGAGTAGTCGGCCTGCCCCAATCCACCGAGCCGACCGCTCGTCGACCCGAAGGCGACGACACTCTCGAGATAACGCGGATCGACCGCGGCGACGACGAGTTCCAGCCCGATGCACTTCGGTCCGACGGTTGCCTCGAGCCCTTCGTCGGTCTTCTTTTCGAACTTGCAGGCCGACTCCCAACCGGCTCCATGCACGATCCCGCGGATCGGACCGACCTCGCGCTCCACCCGGCCGATGAGTTGCCCAACGGCCGCCCCATCGGCGAGATCGCAGGCCTCGTAGCGGGCATTCACTCCGGCCGCACGGAACTTCGCCAACCCCGAGGCGATTTCGATCGACTTCTCGACGTCACGCCAGGCCCTCCGCGGGTCGCCGCCGCGCGCTTTTGCATCGAGCATGACGCTGCTTTTGAGCCCCTTGAGCCGCGCCTCGTCGAGGGTCAGCCAGCCCTCTTCGACCGGCAGCGGCCGGGTCGATCCGACCAGGACGAGCGTCAGCCCATGGCGGGCACCGAGCTCCCGGGCACACGCCGCCGTGACGCCCCGCGCACCGCCAGTCACCAGCCACACGCTTCCCCGAGCCAGCCCGGCCAGCGGAGCCACAGCCCGCGGACGAGCGGCCACCGCCACAACCGTCGTCCGTTTCCCTTCCTGCCAGCCCACCTCGACCGGCCCAGCGCTCTCGATCTCGCCGACGACGCGGGCCGCGATCTCGGCGGCCGGACTGGTCGTAGCGAAGTCGGCAACGCGAATCTGGACCTCCGGATACTCCCGGGCGAGATTCTTGCAGAGCCCTGCGTAGGCCCCGCCGACGGCACTGCCGATCGCCCCGCCGATACCGAAATCCCCCCCCAAGCCGGTCACGGCGGTGAGGGTCGAGCGATCGGCATCACCGGCACGGCTCCGGGTGGCGAGGAAGCGCTGACAGGCGAAGTAGCCGGCGTTCAGGGCCGACGCGCGGCCGGCCACCCAATCCTCCCCGGCAGACCACGGGGCGGCGATGACGAGGTGGCGAACCGATCCGCGGGCCTCGGCTGCGTCGATCCCCGCGACGACCTCTGCGGTCGTCGTGAGGGGAAGGACGATCGCCTCACCCCGGCGTCCGGCGATCGCCGCAACGAGCTCCGCGGCGAGGGCGCGACTGGCCCGATCGGCGCCAGAGAGAACGACGATTCGTTCCCCGGCGAGGCTCCGCGCGGCCACCGCGGACGGGAGTGCCGACAGCGCCAAGCCGAAACGCCCGGTCACCTCTGGAGTTGCCGGAGGATGTGCCGAAGCGGCCTGGGCGACTGCAGCCTTCCGCCACGTGGCGGCGAGCGTCGTCGCGGCCGCTGAAGGGAGCCAACTCCCCCTCGGTCCGCCGGCGAACGACACCGTCCCCCCGTCGACGGCTCCAGCCGCCAGCCAGGTGGCGGTCGCGGAGAGTCCGTCGCGAACGCCGGCCCCGGTCGTCGCCGTCAGCAATCGCCCCAGGTCAACATGCCCCGTGGCATCACCAGCCACCTTCACAAGCGCCGACAGCGCCGCACTCTCACAGCGCCATGCCCCGCCGTCGACCATCCGGCCCTGGGCATCGATCAGGCCGATCGCGCCATCGACCGTCACGAGGGCCGTGCCCCCGAGCGGGGCGAGCGTGGCTGCGAGGCGGCCCGCGTCGGCCAGGGTGCGGCAGCGCGAGAGCCTTTCGATGGTGATCGTCAGCGGCAAGCCGCCGGCCAGGCCGCTGCCGCGGCAGGCCACCACGATCAACCCGGCGTCGTTCCAGCCGAGAAGCCCGCCCGGGAGTCCCTCGACACCGACAAGATGCCCCGACACGCCGTCCGCGGAAAACGGCACGCATGAGGGGGCGGCATGACGGCCAAATCCGACGGCGATGCCCCGACCGCCGGCAGCCGATCCACCGACGACGACATCGAGCCCGCCAATGGCCACGGTCGGTGCGGCCATGGCCGCCTCGAGCACCGCCACATCGACCCCGGCGCCGGCAGCCGCTGCCCGGAGGCGCGCGGCGGTCTCGGGGGAGATTTGCGGGGGAATCGCCACAGCCGGGGCTGCCGCCACGAACTCACGGGCCCAGTGGCGGATGGCGGCTGCTTCGACCGGGTCGATGACCGGCGCCGCGGCACTGGCCACTGCCGGCAGCAGCGCTGACGCCTGCTGCGACCCGCCGACGCGCGGAAGCATGTAATCGAGGAGATGGCGCAGGGTGCGGAAGTCATCGAGCGACACGCTTGAGTCAGCCGACAGCCCGTAGCGCTGGCCGATCTCGCCAAACAGCTGCGCCTTGCGGATGCTATCGATCCCCAGATCGCCCTCCAGATCGGCATCGAGCTCCACGATCTCCGTGGGGTACCCCGTCTGCTCGACGACGAAGTCGACGAGGAATCGCTCCAGCTCCCCGCTGGCAGGTCGCTCGGCCGGAGCCGCGACGACCGCCGTCGCTCGGCTGGCCTTCGCTTGGCCGTTGGCAGCATGGCCATTTTCCTCGTGGCCATGCGCCGCGTGACCGTTGGTCGAGTAGCCGTTGACGCCATGGCCATTGGCGGCATGGCCATTGGCAAGATGGCCGCCGCGCGGGGAGGCAGGGGTGGCCACAGCCGGCAGCGGCGCTGACGCCCGCTGCAACCCGCCCCCGACGCGCGGGAGCATGTAGCCGAGAAGATGGCGCAGGGTGCGGAAGTCATCGAGCGACACGCTTGAGTCAGCCGACAGCCCGTAGCGCTGGCCGATCTCGCCAAACAGCTGCGCCTTGCGGATGCTATCGATCCCCAGATCGCCCTCCAGATCGGCATCGAGCTCCACGATCTCCGTGGGGTACCCCGTCTGCTCGACGACGAAGTCGACGAGGAATCGCTCCAGCTCCCCGCTGGCAGGTCGCTCGGCCGCGGGCTCAGCAAACGCCGGAAGCGCCACGGCCACCCGGGCTGGCGCCGCGGCACTGGCCACTGCCGGCAGCAGCGCTGACGCCTGCTGCGACCCGCCGACGCGCGGAAGCATGTAATCGAGGAGATGGCGCAGGGTGCGGAAGTCATCGAGCGACACGCTTGAGTCAGCCGACAGCC
>JBAWVV010000070.1:0-14213 GCA_037147115.1 Planctomycetia bacterium
CCCGGCCCCGGGAGGCCGGGCTCAATCAAATCAGTGATTCACTCCGCGGGCCTGATAGCCGCCGCGCGACTTGAACCAGGCCAGGAGTGCGAGGTAACAAAGAAGCATCATCGCCGGCACCAAGGCCGTGAGCTTGAGGGCCTGGCGTCCGCCGAACAACCCGGCTGCCTCGACGAGCGTCTTGTCGTTGGCGGCCGTCGCCGCGGCGGAGGTGTCCCACCACTTCACGAGGCTCTCCTGCTCGGTGAGCGCCTTCGGATTGGTGTTCTTGTCGGAACGCATCAGATCGAGAGCCCGCTGGGCCTCCTTGCCGCCGTCCTCGAGCACAGCGGCCTTCTTGCCGTCGAGGCCGACCGACTTCAGCCAGAGGAACTCCCCTTCCTTGTCCGACTTGTATCGCTCGTACACCGCCTGATCGGCCTGCTTGAGGTTCTGCGAGGCGTTCTGGTCCTGGAAGAAACCGATCCCCGGGCCTCCCAGCAGTCCGGCCGAGAGCATGCCGGCGGCGCCGGTGGCGCCGATCGTGATCGCGCCCCCCTTGGGGAACTGCTCGCTCACGACCGCGAGCATCGTCGGCCAGAGGAAGGTCTTGCCGATGCCGTAGACGGTGGCAGCGACAATGCACATCAATCCCCCCTCGGCGTTACCCAGGAGCGTCAGCCCGAGGGCCCCGAGGAGGGCCGAGAGGGCCAGCAGGCCCAGCGGCGAGATCCTTTCGACAATTGGGCCAGCGAAGAACCGCAGTACGAACATCAGCGCCGAGGTGTAAACAAAGAGAAGCAGGCCGTTGGCCGGGCTGGCCATGATGCTGCCGGTGATCTTGCCGATCCAGGAGTCGGTGCCGAGCTCGACATAGCCGACCAGCGCGTGGATCAGAAGGAGGAAGGCGAGCATCGGGTAGCCGATCCTCCAACCGGTCGCGGCGCCGAAGCCCACGAGCAGAGCCGCGCCGGCGGCTGCCGCGAGCCAGAGCGGGAACTGGAGATCGCTCTTGAAGAACAGAGCCAGCAGGGCACAGATCACGGCGGCGCCGAGCATCCCCAGCTCACCGAGCATGTCGCGGTACGACACCCCGGACGTGCTCGCCTCGCTCCTCGGGAAGCGCTGACCGAGGAGCATGAGACCGTAGACCGCGACCGGAATGAGGAACAGCGAGATCTGGACCTGCCACGACACCGGCTTAACGCCAGAGCCGCCGGTCATGAAGTAACTGGCGAGACCGCCAAGGATCAGGCCACCGGGCCAGCCGGCATGGAGGATGTTGAGGTAGTGGGTCTTGTCCTTCGGGAAGAGCGTCGCGACGAGCGGATTGACGACCGCTTCGGCGATGCCGTTTCCGACGGCAAAGAGGAACATGCCCCAAAAGAGGCAGAAATAGGCCGCGGGTTTTCCCCCCGAAGCGTAGGCGGCGCCCGCCGCCAGGGTGAGGACGGCCGACACGATGTGGGTGGCGAACGCGGCGGTCATCAGCCGGCCGAAGCCGATTCGGTCGGCGATCAGGCTGGAGAGAAGGATGATGATGCCGAAGCCGGTCAGGCCGCCGCCGGTGATGGCGCCCAGTTCGGTCTGGGTGAAGCCGTACTGCTCGGCCCACTGGCCGAGGATGCCGGCACGGATCGAGAAGCCGACCCCCGCGGCCGCGATCGCCATGAAGCCTGCCCAAAGGAGCCGCTGGGCGTTGACGCCCGCCGGCGAACCGGCGTCGGCGGAGGAGTGGGCGGAGTGCTCGGGCGCGTTCATGCGATCTCGCTTGCGTGGATGAAGGGGAAAATCCATGCCGCTTCCCCCCGGAAACGACATGTGAGGATCGGCACTATAGCAAGGGGGCGCGGTTCACGGAATCGGGGGCGTTCTGCCCGGCCGGGCCGCGAGGGAACCGGGCGTGAGGGGCTGTTGACCCCGGGTTTCCCGGGCGCGTACCCTCCCGCCCCCGTCCAACCCGTTCCCGGCCATCCGTCCCGGCCGGAAGTCCCCTGCGCCCCATCCCTTGAACAGTTTCTCCGACACGCTCTGGACGGTCGTGCGCTGGACTGTGCCTGTCACGGTCGCGGCCGTGATCGCCGCCGTCGCCATCGGGTCGAACCGGCTCGGCGAGGAAGTGCGGATCCGCGCCGAGGCGCGGCTGGCGCGGGAGTTCCCCGATCTCGTTGTCCAGGTGCAGGGGGCGAGCGTCGTCTCCGGCGAGGGGCTCGTCCTCCGCGGCGTCTCGCTCACCGATCCGAAGATGCCCCAGCAGTGGCGGCAGTTGGTGTGGATCGACGAGGTGCGGCTGGCCTGCGGGACGACGCTCGCCGACCTCGCCGGCGGCAGCCCGAAGATCGGCGCGGTCCGTGTCCGGAGGGCGGTTGTCCATGTCGTGCGGCATCACCAGGGGATGTGGAACATCGCCGGTCTCACCGGCCGGGCCGGCGCTGGGACGATGGTGCCGGTGAGCGTCGAGGATGGCACGCTCCTGGTCGATGACCTCCGGCTCCAGGCCCGGACGACGCTCCGCCGCGTTCAAGTCGACCTCCAGCCCGAGGCCGAGGGTGCCGTCGCCGTCCGGGGCAGCGCCGATGGCGATTTGTTCGACCGGGCGAGCGTTCAGGGGAGGCTTGTCCCCGCCACCGGCGCCTTCGACCTCACCGGGGCGATCGAATCGATCGACGTCGCCCCCCGCCTCATGCAGTTGGTGGCAGCCGAGACGGAGTCGCTGGTGTCGGCGGAGCGGGCGGCCGAGATCCGCCGCTTCGGCGGCGGCCTGCGGGGCCGGATCGATCTGGGGTGGCGGGCCGCCGGCTCCCTCGGCGACCTCGGCGCCACCCAGACGACCGTGGCCGCCCGGTTGGAATCGGGGCGCTACGAACATGCCGCGCTCCCCTTTCCGCTCCGCGACATCTCGGCGGCCTTCGTCGCCGACCGGACGGGGGTGCGCTGCGAGCGGCTCGAGGCCCACACCGGTTCGGCGCTCCTCCGCGGATCAGGGCGGTTGGGCGGATGGAGCAGTGAGGCCGACTTCGACCTCCTCCTCGAGGCCGATCGCCTCGTCGTCGACCGGCAGTGGGAAGGGCTCCTTCCCGATGCCTGGAAGGTGCAGTGGAGCCGGCTTCTCCCCGCCGGCGAGGTTGATCTGCGCGCCCAGTTCACCCGCCGCCTGGGGGCGATCGACCCGAAGGTCTCGGTCCGTTGTCGAAACGCGTCGCTGACCCACTACCGTTTCCCGTACCGCGTCGACCGCACCGTCGGCACCGTGGTCGTCGACGGCGGTTCGGTGGCCATCCACCTCACCGGGCAGGCCGGCGGGCGTCCCGTCCACATCGAAGGGGCCTTCCGGTCGACGCCGCAGGGGATGGCCGGCGCTATCGAGGTCCGCGGCGACGCGATGCGCGTCGACGACGGCCTGCTCGCCGCGATTCCCGCCCGCAGTCAGGCGATCGTTCGTTCGCTGCGCGCCGCCGGTGTCTTCGATTTCGTCTTCCGGCATGAACGCGATGCCCGGTTCCCCGTCGGCCACTCCAATTCCCTGGCGATCCGCCTCGTTGACTGCTCGATGAACTACGCCGGCTTCCCCTATCCGCTCACGAAGGTGCAGGGGAGCCTGCGGATGCAGGATGGCACCTGGACGATCCGCGACATCGTCGGCAGCAACGACACCGGGACGGTGCGCTGCACCGGCGGGCTCGTGCCCCGCGGCGCCGACGACGGCGAGCTGACGCTCGAGCTGACCGGGCAGGGGGTGGTCATCGAACGCGAACTGCGCGACGCCCTCCCCCGCGGCGCCCGCAATGTCTGGGACGACCTCGACCCCCGCGGGATGATCGACTTCCAGGCCACGATTCGCCATGCCATCCGCGCCCGCGGCACCTCGGTCGAGGTTCGGGCCAAGCCGCACGGCGACACGGTGTCGATTGAGCCGTCGTGGTTCCCCTACCGTCTCGAGCAGCTCAAGGGGAATCTCGAGTGGAAGGACGGCCTGCTCCGCTTCGGCGGGGTCCGCGGCCGGCACGCCCGGACGACCGTGGCCACCGACGGCATCTGCCGGTTCCTTCCCGATGGCGGCTGGCACGTGTCGTTCTCCCGGCTGGCGGCCGACCGCTTCCGGGCCGAGCATGATGTCCTCGAGGCGATGCCCGCCGCGCTGCGACGCGCGATCGCCGCCGTCCGTCCACACGGGCTGCTCTCGATCGACGGGTCGCTCGACATCTACTCGACCCAGTCGACGGCGGAGGGGCGCCCCGGCCCCGCCGCGGCCTCATGGGACATGCAGCTCGATCTCGAGCAGGCCTCGCTCGAGCTCGGCACCCCGATGGAGCACGTCCATGGCGGGGTCCACCTCCGCGGCCAGAGCGACGGGCGGAACTGGCGCTGCGATGGTGACATGCTGATCGACAGCGCCATCTGCCGCGGCGTCCAGCTGACGGGAGTCGAGGGGCCGTTGGCGATCGATGCCGCGGGGGTGCGGTTCGGTGCCGCGGCGGCGCGGGACGGGGAGGGGGAGCCGCGCCGACTCGTGGCCCGTCTCGCCGGAGGAACCGTCGCCCTCGACGGCCGGGTCGACGCCGGCGAGGGGGGTGGATTCACCCTCGCCGCAACTCTCTCCGACGCCGATCTCGAACGGATCACGGCCGACACCGGGCGCGGGTTGGCCGGAGGGGCGCGGCCCTACAAGGGGCGCGTGTTCGGTGGCCTCGAGCTCTCCGGTTCGCGGGCCGGATCCCATTCCCTCGTCGGCCGAGGGCAGATCCGTCTGCGCGATGCCGACATCTACGAGCTGCCCGTCGTCCTTGCCATGCTCAAGGTGCTCCGCGTCAAGGCACCCGATCTGCGGGCCTTCGGATCGTCAGTCGTCGACTTCCGCGTGGAGGGGCCGCGGGCCTACCTCGACAACATCGAACTCTCCGGTGATGCCATCAGCCTCGTCGGCAGTGGTGAACTTGAATTCGATTCGGTCGTCCATCTGACGTTCCGCTCGATCATGGGCGATTCGCAGTCGCAGTTGCCGGCGATGAAGTCGATGCTCGGCGGGGCCAGCGGGAGCTTTCTCCTCATCCATGTCGACGGCCCGCTCGCCAACCCCAACATCAAGAGCGAGGCCTTCCCCACGCTCGCCGCGGCGCTCCAGCAATGGCAATTGCAGGCGCAAGCCCGCGACACCGCCGTTCCGCCGCCCCCGCCGGCGGCCCTGCGGGCCCCTGCCGGCGGGCGGCAGACGGGATTCCTCACCCCCATTTCCCGGCCCGGGGTCGATGGGCCGCCGCCGTCGGCCGCCGTCGTGCCTCCCCTCGTCCCGGTGGCGAGTGCCGGCGGGGCAGCCGGCGGATACAGTGGGGCGCCTTCGCCCAACCCTTCCCCCACGTCCCTGCCCGACGGATCCCCATGACGCCCGCCCCACTCCCCTTCGTGAAGATGCACGGCCTCGGCAACGACTACGTCTACATCGACGGCTTCGCCGTGTCGGTCCCCGCCGATCCGCCGGCGCTTGCCCGGCGGATCTCCGATCGGCACCGCGGGGTGGGTGGCGACGGCCTGATTCTCGTCGAACGCTCGGCCGTGGCTGCCGCACGGATGCGGATGTTCAATGCCGACGGGAGCGAATCGGAGATGTGCGGCAACGGCGTGAGGTGCGTCGGCCACCTTGTCGTCTCGCGCGGTCATGCGCCGGCCGGGCCGGTGCGGATCGAAACCGGTCGCGGGGTGCTCGATCTCGTCGTCGATCGCACCGGCCGGCGCTCGTCGCGTGTCCGTGTCGATATGGGTGAGCCAATCCTCGGTCCGGCCCAGATCCCCGTCGAACATCCGGGGGAGCGCGTCGTCGACGCGCCCTGTTCGGCGCTCCCTTCCCCGGAACCGTGGTGGGAAATCGCCGGCCTCGATCCGCGGATGACCTGCGTGTCGATGGGGAATCCCCACGTCGTCTTCTGGTGCCGAGATGTTGCCGCTGTGCCCCTCGAGATTTTCGGAACGCGGATCGAGACCGACCCGATCTTCCCCGCCCGCGTCAACGTTCACGTTGTCGAGGTGCTCGCGCCCGACCGCGTCCGGATGCGCACCTGGGAGCGGGGGAGCGGAATCACGCAGGCCTGCGGCACCGGGGCCTCGGCGGTGTGCGTGGCGGGTGTCCTCGGTGGCCGCACCGGGGAACGGATCAGAGCCGGTTTGCCGGGGGGGGACCTCGACTTGGAGTGGACGCCGGGGGGCCATGTCTTCATGACGGGCCCGGCCGAGGAGGTGTTCGAGGGGGTCTGGTCTGAGGCGTGAAGTCGGCCTGGATCGGATGCCGACAACACTGTTTGTGGATGGAGTCCGCGGCGGAGTCCGCGGCCCCGGAGAGACACTAGGAAGGGATTCCGAGCGTGAAGATCACTTCGCCATTGGCCATCGGGGCCTCGTCGCTGGCAGCTGCCGCGGTCATCGGCCGCTGGATGGGGACCCTCGACTATCGGGTCGACTTCAGTGACCCGACGGTCGATCCCGTCCATCCTGACTATCGCGGGGCGAAGATCTACGTCTTCTGGCACGAGGGGATTCTCCTCCCGCTCCATCTCCGCGGGCATTCGAACATCTCGATGCTCCTGTCGCGTCACTGGGACGCCAACATCCTCGAACGCGTAGCGCGGATGATGGGATTCGGCACCGTCCGTGGCAGCTCGTTTCACGGCGGATCGGCGGCGCTGCGCGAGCTCGTCTCCCGTGCGAGGAGGAGCAATCTGACGATCACGCCGGATGGGCCCCGCGGCCCCCGACGCCGGTTGGCGCCGGGCTGCGTGTTTCTCGCCGGCACGCTCGGTATCCCGATTGTCGCGATGGGTTTGGGCTACGACCGACCCTGGCGAATGAAGACCTGGGATCGTTTCGCCGTGCCCCGTCCCTGGTCTCACGCCCGGGCCATCATCAGCCGAGCGATCCACGTCCCACCGGGCCTCGACCGTGACGGGATCGAGCGACACCGGGTGGGCATCGAGCGGATCCTCGTGCGGCTCTCCGACGACGCCGAGCGCTGGGCAGGCTCGGGGCTGAGCCGCGCCGGGGATCGTGCCGCGCGCCCCGAGCCATCACGGGTGGCGGCGTGGGCTGCGGCGCTGCCGGGGCCACGCGGGGTGCCGCTCGAAGCCGAACTCGAGCGCGTGCTTCCTGTCGACCCGCGCCTCCCGAGCATTGCGGCGTGAGCCTTCCCGCGCGTCGCTCGCCGGATGGGAGAGGATTGCCGGCTCGACCTCCGCGCCTGCCGCATGCCGAGCGGTTCTGGGGTGGAGGAGGGGAATAGAAGGGCCTTCCGTGCGGTCCGGGCACGGTTTGCCAGCATGGTTTGACAGCACTGCTTGCACCCCTATACTCGCGCCGACGATGTCGCGAAGGCGGTCCAAGGATGGATGCAGAAAACCAATCAAATTCACCGCGCCGACGTTTGTCCGATGGAAAAAAGGCGGCGCGGAAGATTCGCTCACCGGGCCGGGGGGATGATCAGGCTCCGCTCGGCGATGTGATCCGGGCCGAGTTCCGGTCGCGGATCGGGGAAGACCGCCACGACGTCTGGTTTGGTGACAACCTCGGGATCGTGGTGAAGCCCGGCTCCGACGGTGGGCCGGTGGTGACGGTCCTGGCCGGGACATCGTTCACGCACGATTGGCTCCAGCGGACGTTCCGGGACGATTTCGCTGCCGCGGTCGAGCGCGTGCTGGGGCGATCGGGCGGTCTGGTGCAGGTCGTATGGGGCCCGTTTGAGGCCGCACCCTCGGCCGGCGACAACGTCGATCCGGTGGTCGATGCTCCGGCGGTCGGGGGCGATATGGGGATCGGCCGCGAGGTTCCTGGCCGACGCCGCGCTTCGACCGCCCGGTCAGGCAGTCAGCGGCCCGGGCGTGGGTCGTTGCCCGGCGGGGAGCCTGCCCCGTTAGACGCCGGCATCGGCAACCGGATGGATCGGGGCGGGGCTGGTGCCGCCGCTCCCCGAGCCGCAGGCCAGTCGGGGGGAGCGCCGATCCCGAGCGCGGAAGCAGGGCAGGGGAGTGGCCGCCCCGCCAGCCCGGCCCGCGCCTTGCTGACGCTCGAGCAATATGTCGTCGGCGTGGGGAATCGAATGGCGCACGCGGCGGCGGCCCTGGCGGCCGAGCAGCCCGGGGCGATGTCCCCCCTGGTGCTCCACGGTCCCGGTGGTGTCGGCAAGACGCACCTCCTCGAGGGCATCTGCCGGCGAACGCGCGAGCGCTTCCCCCGGGCGGCGATGGTCATGCTCTCGGCGGAGCAGTTTACGACGACGTTCCTCGAATCGCTCCATGGCCGTCGCGGTCTGCCGGGATTCCGCCGCTCCCTCCGGGCCGCTGATCTCCTCGTCATCGACGACATCCAGTTCCTCATTGGCAAGAAGGCTACGATCTCGGAACTCCTCCACACCCTCGAGACGCTCCACCGGGCCGGGAAGCAGGTGGTGTTTGGGAGTGATCGGGATGTCGAGTCGCTGGCGGAGCTCGGGGCCGATCTCCAGGCTCGGTTGCGGGGCGGAATGTGCGCCCGTGTCCTGCCCCCCGATGAAGCCACCCGGACCGGTATCGTCGATTCGCTCGCCGCCCGCCGCGGCCTGCAGGTTCCCCCGGACGTCGTGGCCTTCGTCGCCGCGCGGATGACGCGGAACACCCGGGAGCTCGCCGGGGCGGTCAATCGTCTCGAGGCCACCAGCCACATGCTCGGGATCCCCGTGACGCTCGACATGGCGGAGGAGTGTCTCGCCGAGCTCGTTCGCTCCAGCACGCGAGCGGTCCGGATCGCCGACATCGAACGCGCCGTCTGCACGGCGCTCGGGGTCGATCCGGGGAGCCTTCAGTCTTCCTGCCGTGTCCGCCGCGTCAATCATCCCCGCATGCTGGCGATGTTCCTGGCCCGGAAGCACACGCCGGCGGCCCTCGCGGAAATCGGGGCCTACTTCGGCCGCCGCAGCCATTCGACCGTGATCTCGGCCCAGAGGACCGTCGATGGCTGGATCGCGTCGGGGAGTCGGCTGACGCTTGCCGATGCCGAGTGGGGGATCGAGGAAGCGATCCGCCGCGTCGAGGAGAATCTGCGGGTCGGATGACACGCCGCTTGCCCCGGCGGCGGCCTGTGCCCGCAGTCAGGGAGGGCTGCTACCGGGCCGATCACTCCCCCGGTGGTGGCGGCGGGAGGTCGTCTGTGATGAGGTTTTCCTCGAGCGTCGAGCGGTATCGGACGCTCGATTCCTGTCCGCTGAAGCCGACGACGCGGCGGTCGATGCCGGTGGAACGGCGGATGACGCGGCCGGAGGGGATATCGAACTCGATCTCCCCGTTCCAGATCCTTTCCAGCAACCGCGATTCGAGTCGCGGGTCGTCGATCGGCGTCAGGACGGTCGTGTCGATGCCGATGACGGCGACGTTCTCCCGCACCGATTCCAGCCGGTAGCGGAGCCGGGTGCGGACCGATCGACGCGGCCCCCCGGAAACTTCGACGACGATTTCCTGCGGCACGCTCCATTCGGCACCGATCTCCACCGCGCCATCGGGGAGGGGAACAACCATCAGATCGCCGGACGCGGAGGGAGGGGTCGGCTGCAGATCGACGCGCGAGACGATCCTGCCGGCTCGATCGATCACGACGCGCGAAAGCGGTACTCCGAGACTCCCACGCACCGCCTCGTATCCGGGCGGAGGGGGGGCTTCGCTGTCGCTGCTCCAGCGCACCTCGCCGCGGTCGCTGCTCCGCGAGGTCATCGTCACGTGATCGACCGAATGCTCGATCGTGGCCCTCCCCTCGTCGTCGACGGAGACCACCCGCCAGCGCTTGCGTGAGTCGGTGGCGGTGTCGGTCGATTGGGTGGTGCCGGAGATCGTCGTCTCGGTGCGCGCTCGGTGGGCCACGGTCATCACCACCGCCTCGTCCGGATGGAACCGGTATTCGAGCGTCACCGGGCCTGCGGGGATGTCGGTCCCGGAAGCGGTCCTCGGGCCGGCGCAGACGCAGGCGAGCAGGACGATGCCAATCAATCCGCGACGCGTGGGTGAGGGCATCAGGGGGCTCCATCGGGAGTGATGGTCGGGCGGGCCACCGGCGTGGCGGCGCCGCGGAGGCCGCCTCCCCAGTGGAGTTTTTCGCGAAGCGTTCGGTAATAGCCGTGGTTCCGGGTCTCGACGAGGGTGAACCTCGGCTCCGCACGCTGAATGCGGAGGCGGTCCCCGGGCAGGAGCGGGGCGAACACGTGGCCGTCGACGACACAGGCCGAGCCCTCGTTGGGCCGTGGCACCGACACCTCATAACAGCGGGCGGCGGAATCGACGACCGTCCGGTTGGTGAGCGTGTGGGGATTGAGCGGGGTGAAGACGAAGGCGTCGATGTCCTTGCGAACCAGTGGGCCGCCGGCCGAAAGGTTGTAGGCGGTGGAGCCGACCGGCGTACTCACGATCAACCCGTCACTCCGATAGGTTGTGGCGAGCTCCCCGTCAACCTGGAGAAGGATGTCGATCATCGAGAACGGAGGTCCGGCGAGGACCGACATCTCGTTGAGGCCGAGTTGGTGACGGTGAGACCCACCGTCGCGGATCAGCTCGCACTCGAACATGAGATGGTCGACAAGCCGGAACCGTCCGGCGGCGATCTCCGACAGAACCTCGTCGACCTCGTCACGGGAAAAGTCGGCCAGGAATCCGAGATGCCCGAGATTGACCCCGATCACCGGCACCTGTCGGTAGCCCATCCATCGGGCCGTGCGGAGCATCGTGCCGTCTCCCCCGAGGACGACCACGAGATCGATCGCCCCGGTGGAGTCGGCGGCGGGGAGGGGATGAAAGCCACTCTCCCCCCAATCCCCCTCCGGGGCCGGCCGATCGATGACCGTGTGGCCGTGGCGGCGGAGCGACGCCCCGACGCGGGCGGCGACTTCGGCGACCCCGGGGAGCCCAGGCGGGGCAACGATGGCGACCCGGAGGTGGTCGATCGCTGCCGGTGATCTGAGTCGCTGCGGGAGGGGCATTGAGGACTCCGACCGGGCGACTGCGGGGATGAAGGTTCGTGGGTGGCCGCGCTGCGGGCCGTGGGGCCTCAGTGGCCGGCGGCATCGATTGCCACCCCGGCCAGCGGGAGGGAATCCCTGCCGCTCAACTTCCGGACGGCAGCGGCGATACCATCGACATCGAGGGCGAGATCGGCGAGCAATTCACCCCGCTCACCATGCTCCACGAACCGGTCGGGGAGCCCCATGCGATAGATCGGACCGGCGGCGAGGCGGGCATCGTTGACCGCCTCGAGGACCGCCGAACCGAATCCGGTGGGGAGTGCGTTCTCCTCGACCGTGATCGTCCACGGGCTGGCCTCGATCATCTCCAGGATCGCCGGGTCGAGCGGCTTGACGAATCGGGCGTTGACGACGGTCACCGCGATCCCCTCGGAGGCGAGTCGACCGGCGGCGGCCAGGGCCGCACCGAGGAGCGTGCCGCACGCGACGATCAGGCCGTCGGGCCCGCGCCGCAGGATCTCGCAGCGGGCGCGCTCCATCGGGGCCCGGGGGCCGGGGTGGTTTTCGACCCCGGCCTTGGGATAGCGGATCGCCACCGGGCCCGGCTGCTCGAGCGCCCAGTCGAGCATGGCGACGAGATCGTGCTCGTCGCCTGGGGCGAGCACGGTCATGTTGGGGAACAACCGCATGTAGCCAAGGTCGTACGACCCGTGGTGGGTAGGGCCGTCGGGGCCGGTGAGCCCCGCGCGGTCGAGCATGAACGTCACCGGGAGGTTTTGCAGCGACACCTCCTGGAAGATCTGATCGAAGGATCGCTGGAGGAAGGTGCTGTAGATGTCGACGATCGGCCGGCATCCCGCCTTGGCCTGTCCGGCGGCAAACGCCACCGCATGCGACTCGCAGATGCCGACGTCGAAGAACCGTTCGGCGAATTCCTCGCGCACCGGTTCGAGTTTGTTGCCCTGGCACATCGCGGCGGTGATCACCGTGACGCGGGGATCGCGCCGCAGGGCGGCGCCGATCGCGGCACTCGCGACGTCGGTGTAGGCCCGTCCTGATGACTTCTTGATCGACACAATGCAGTCGTCGTCGTCACGCTCGAACGGTGCTGGGGTGTGGAAGAACACCGGGTCGGCCTCGGCCGGCTTGAACCCATGCCCCTTCTCCGTCAGCACATGAAGGAGCACCGGACCGTCGGCATCCTTGACAAGCTCCAGATAGCGGATCAGGTTCGCCAGCGAGTGCCCTTCGACTGGGCCGAAGTAGCGCACGCCCATCGTCTCGAAGAGCATCCCGCCGTGGAGCGAGGCCTTGAGCGAATCCTTGACGGTGTGGAGCATCCGCTCCATCGATTCGCCCACCATCGGCACGCCCTTGATCATCCCCCCCGCCTGATTCTTGAGGCCGCGGTACCAGGGATTCTCGCGGATCACGTCGAGGTATTCGGCCAGGGCCCCGACCCGCGGGCAGATCGACATTCTGTTGTCGTTGAGGATCACGAGGAGCCGCTTCTTCAGGAAGCCGGCGTTGTTGAGGGCCTCGAAGACGATTCCCGACGGAAGGGCGCCGTCCCCGATGACCGCGACGCTCCGCCGGTCGTGGTGACCGGCGAGATCGTCCCCGCTGGCAAGGCCGAGTGCCGTCGACAGGCTGCAGCCGGCATGACCGGTCATGAACAGGTCGTACGGGCTCTCCTCAGGATTGGGATAGCCCATCAGTCCGCCGCGCGTGCGGATCGTACCGAAGCGGGCGAAGCGGCCGGTGATCAGCTTGTGCGGGTAGATCTGATGGCCGGTATCCCAGATGAGGCGGTCGCGGCTGAAGTCGAAAACGCGGTGCAGGGCCAGGCACAGCTCAACGACGCCGAGGTTCGAGGCGAAGTGGGCGGTCCGGGTGGCGGCCACCTCGGTGAGCGAGCGGCGCATCTCCCCGGCGAGTTGTTCCAGTTGCTCGATCGACAGCCCGGCGAGGTCGCGGGGGGAGAGGATCGAGGGAAGGATGTCGGGCATGGTTGGGGGCGATCCTCGGGGATCCATGGGGGCCAAAGGGGTCGTTGAGCAGGTTTCAGTGATCGCGGGTCACGATCCAGGAGGCGAGATGGCGGAGATCGTCGGCCGAAGACGGCAAGTCGGCAAGCATCGCGCCGGCCTCGGCGGCGAGTGCCTCGGCGCGGCGGCGGCTGTCAGCCGGCCCGAGGACGGTGGGATAGGTGAGCTTGCCCCGTTCGGCGTCCTTGCCGACGCGCTTGCCGGTCGTCGCCTCGTTTCCCTCGGCATCGAGGAGGTCGTCGGCGATCTGGAAGGCAAGGCCGAACGCCCGTCCGTAGCCGTCGAGTGCGGCGAGGCGCACGTCGTCTGCCCCCGCGGCGAGGCCGCCGAGGGTGAGCGACGCACGGAACAGCGCTCCGGTCTTGCGCCGATGGATCCGTTCCATCCAGGCCACCTGCGCATCCCGCCCCTCGGGAGCGCTCGAGGGATCGAGCCACCCCCGCTCGGCCGCGAGGTCGTCCGACTGCCCCCCCACGAGCGCCTCGGCGCCCGCCGCTTGGGCGAGCACCCGGCAGCCGCGGGCCGCGGTGGCGGCGGGAAGGCTGCCGACGAGGGTCTCGAAGGCGAGGGCTTGGAGGGCGTCGCCGCAGAGGATGGCCGTCGCCTCGTCGTACGCCCGGTGGCAGGTGGGTCGACCACGGCGGAGATCGTCGTCATCCATCGCCGGCAGGTCGTCGTGAACGAGCGAGTAGGCGTGGATCATCTCCACCGCGACGGCAGCTCCCGCCGCGGTCTCCCAGATCTCGGGAGAGGATCCTTGGGCTCCGGTCGGCGCGCAGGCCCCGGCGGCCCACAGCACGAGGGCCGGGCGGAGACGCTTTCCTGGCGCGAGGAGCGAATAGCGCATCGCCTCGAGCAGCCGCGGCGCGGCCTCGCCGGAGAGTTGCAGGGCCTGTTCGAGCCGCGGCTCGATGAAGGCCTTTACCCGCGTCAATGCCTGCGGAACAGCTCCCGAACCGGAAGCCCCAACCGCCGTCGGCCGCTTTTCCGCGGCGGTGTCGTGACTGACGACCATCATGCTTGGCGGGCCTGCCCTAGCTGCCGGGGACGTGCATGGGGATTCGAACGACTGCCGGCGGAAGAATTACCGATCGGGAGAGGTCCTGATCGGTCCGCCGCCATCACCCCACGGACCGCGGGATCCTCACGGGAGCATCCTTTCGGTCCCGAAGTCGGAATTGTCTCCCGAGACACGACCCTGAACCCAGGCTCGTGGCCCGTTGGTCGAG
>JBAWVV010000071.1:0-14205 GCA_037147115.1 Planctomycetia bacterium
AAGGCAAACCAATCGAGTCGAATCCCCGGGGAATCGGCGTGCAAGCCCCTGCTTCGATGCGATTTCCAGGCCTTTTCGTCACCGGCACCGACACCGATGCCGGCAAAACGTGCGTGGCCGCTGTGATCCTGCGGACGCTCGTCGCGGAGGGAATCCGGGTCGGGGTCTCCAAGCCGGTCGCCAGCGGTCTTCTCCCCGGGGGCCGCAGTGATGCCCAAACCCTCTGGGAGGCGGCAGGGCGGCCAGGGACGCTGTCGGCCGTGGGCCCACAGTCCTTCGCCCTCCCGCTCGCCCCACACCACGCCGCCAGGGCCGAGGGGCGGATGATCGACGAGACGCTCCTCCGGGAATGCGTCCTCGCGTGGTGCCCGACGAGCGAGGTCGTGATCGTTGAAGGGGCCGGTGGGCTGTTCTCGCCGCTCTCCGAGCGACTGCTGAATGCCGATCTGGCCGCCGATCTCAGTCTGCCGCTGATCGTCGTCGACAGCGGGCGGCTCGGCTGTGTCGGCCGGGTGCTGGCGACCTGCTTCGCGGCCGGGGCCCGCGGGCTCGAGATCGCCGCGGTGGTGCTTTCGCAGATCGATGCCGACGGCCTCGTCGACCCAGCCATCCCCACCACTCCGCGCCGGATCGCCCGCGACGGCGCCGACGAGATCGCCCGCCATCTTCCTCGGATCGCGGTCGCCGTGCTCCCCCACGCCGCCACCATCACCGACCCGCCGCTCGACTGGCTCAGGCTCGCGCGGGGCTGATCTGGCGCGCCGCCGGAGTCGCCCCGACGCGCTCACCCCGGCGTGGCGAAGCGATCGATGGAAAGCGCGAGTGTCGTCTTCCACACCCCCGCGCCATCCCCTTCCACGATCCAGTGGGGCATGACGACGACCGATTGGTGGACCGACTCAAAGCCCCCTTCCGACTGGCTCACGGTGCGGATCGGAAACGTCCAGATTCCCTCCGGGGGTGTTTCAGACACCGTCAGCCGGGCGTCGATGTCGACCCAGTCGTCGACCAGCCCGATCGTCGTCGCGCCGGCGAGATCGAGGCGGGTGCCGAGGTGGCCGAGGGGCCGGCCCATTCCATCGCGGAAGCATCGCCCCGGCGCGTCGGCCGGCATCCCGGCGAAATTGAACTCCACCGCGAGGTGCTGGCGGAAGCCGGGGGGGAGCCCCTCGATCCGGTAGGCGATGTCGATCGTCCGCCCACCAGCGGCCAGCGCCACCGTCTTGCCGAGCGTGAACGGGATTCCCCAAGCGTTCCCGGCCCGCGCCAGCACCACCTCGACCCGATCGTCGCGCTGCCGCACCGCCGCCTCGTAGGCGCCGGTTGCGAAATCGCCCCGTTCCATCGCCGTCCCGTCGGCGATGGCCGCCGGATCGACGTCGACATCCCAAAAGTGATCGACGAGCATCTTCCGCCGCGCGGCATCGTGACGGACGAAGCGCTCGAGCCCCTCCTCCTTGAACTTCGCCGGCTGCGAGGCATCGATGATGCTCCGCGCCGCACCGGGGCCAGCGAGGACTTCGGCATGGTAGGCCTCGGGGCGACGGTCGAGCGTAGCGAGGAGGTTGTGGCGCTGGGCGCGAAGATCGAGTTCGTACAGGATCCCCCCGCGCGCCGGTGCCAGCCAGACATCGAACGAGCCGCTGGAGACGCGGATCTCGGTGCGGCCGTCGAAATCCCAGTCGCGCACGACCGCCTCGATTCCCGCTGCCGTCCGCTCCCCGTCGGGCCCGGCCCGGTCGAGGAGCGTGTCGGCCTCGATGAGCTGGCTGTAGACGGCATTGCGGAGATGAGGGAGATAGATGCCGCCAAACGCCCCGTGCCAGTAGGCACAGTTGCACTGCCCCCGGTGGAGCGCCGTGGTCGCCTGCTCGAGCCATGCCGGATCGGCATCCCCCGCGCCGCGCATCCCCTCGAGCCGCTCACTCACCGCCATCGCCCGGGCGTACATCTCGTTGGCTTCGGGGTAGCGGAGGCGGAAGTTGCGCCAGCTCCCCCCGCGGATGAACGGGGCCACGGCCGCCAAGCGTGGATCGGCCGTAGCCCCGACGCGGGCCCGGACACAAGCGACTTGCGCCTCCGGCGGCAGAACCCACTCGGTCATCTCGCGGTAGCTGCATTCGGGCAACCACACCGTCCCGGCCGGCGGCACCTGGCGGACGACCTCCGAAGGGAGGCACATCTCCACCCAGTCGGCGCTCGCCTCGAGGAGCGTGAACAGCCGCTCGAGCCATCCCTCTTCGAAGCAGGTCCGATGGGTGTCGGGCCAGACACCGAACTTCTCCCCGTCGTCGCCGAACACCGCCAAGCTCCCGTGGCGCCGGGCGGCGAGGCTGCGGAGATGATCGATCGCCTCTTCTGGCGTCCCGAAGGGGATGACATACCGGAGCCGCTCGCTCACCGGGAAGACCGCGAGCGTCGCCCCGTCTCCCTCGGTGAGCCAGTGGCGGTCGAGCTGATCCTCGGCAAGACCGGCGGCCTTGAAGTGGGTGTCGTCGAGGATCGTCCACTCGACCCCGGCGCGGGCGAGATCAGCGGCCATACCCGGATCCCAGACGCGTTCGGCGAGCCACATGCCGCTGACGCGCGTCTCGAGGCGGCGCTCGAGCCAGGCGGTATAGCGGCGGATCTGGCTGACCCGGTCGCGTGGCGGGAGCATCGCCAGGACCGGCTCGTAGAACGCCCCGCCGACAATTTCGATCTGGCGTTCGTCGGCCAGCCGCGCCAGCCGGTCGAGATACTCCGGGTGGTGGGCGTCGAGCCACTCGGCCAATGGCCCGCTGGTGTGGATGGCGACGCGGATGCCGGGGTGGCGTTCGAGAAGATCGAGGAGCGGCTGGTAGGCATCCTTCCAGGCCTGTTCGAAGACGCCGTCGAAGTTGCCGATCGGCTGATGGTCGTGGATCACGAAGACGAACCGGACGGCGGGGGGCATGCGGGGCCTCGACGGCGGAGGGGGCCAAACCGGTGCCGGACGGCACTGACGCCCGGTGAAAACACTTCTTCGGCCGCGCCCGGATCAATCGGGCGGCGCCGCCGGTTTTTTCCAGCGCGGCAGGCAGCGGGGCGGGGCTTCCCCGTCAACGGTTGACGGGAGAGCGGGTGAGCGCGGGGCGGAGGGCGAGAGAGCCCGATTGTCGACGACCGCCCCTCGGGCTTGCAAACCGGCCCTGCTGGAAAAGCGTCTGCGGGGGTCGGCGGCCTGGCGCTTGCCAGCGCTCAGACCCCCCGCAAGCGCCTGGCCGACGCCTCCGGCGACAGCGTCGAGATGTGGCATCCGATCCCCAACTCGAAGCCGGCCAGGGGAGAGATCCGCGGCAGGATCTCGAGGTGCCACCGCCAGCCCGGCGGCACTCCCCCCTCCCGAGGGCGCCTTCCTGCTTCAGGCTCCGGCCCGGAAGAGGCCCGGAAGGGGGCCTGATGGAGCCACCAGTTGAAGTCCGCTCCGGGGGCCGCCCGCTCGATTCGGGCCACGATCTCGCGGACGAGATCGGCCAGGCCCGCGACGACCGACGGCCCGGCGTCATGAAACCAGGGCCCGGGCCGCCGCGGGACGAGCCAGGTCTCCAGGGGCTGTCGCGGCGCCGGGGGAACGAGGGCCACGAGATCGGCCGAGGTGGCGACGACACGCTGCTCCCGCTCCGCCACGGCGATGATCCGGGTGAACGGATCTCGATCCCCGCCGCCGGCCGCGAACTGCGCCACGATCGGCGGCGGCACGAAGTCGAGGGCCACCAACTGGCTGTGGACATGGTCGAGGGAAGCTCCGGCGGCGCGACCAGAATTCTTGAACAGCCCCCCCCAGACAAGATCGTCCCGCAGGGCCAGTTGCTCGAGCCGCTGCCGGGCGAGCTCCCAAGAAGCCCGCCAGTGCGGCGCTTCGACCGTCAGGATCGAGCGGTCGTGCCGCGGCGACTCGACGATCACGTCGTGAACCCCGTGGGCGGGGCGATGGCCGGCCGCCGGGGCCCCGGGCGTGGCGGGCGTGGCGGGCGTGGGCGAAAAACGGTGATCGACGACGATTGGATACCGGTTTGGAATCAGCCGCGCCCCCCAGGGGAGCGCCCTGTCGGCCGGGCTGCGGAGAACCTCGTCGGGAGTCAGGTGCTCGTTGCCGGCGCAAAACGGACAGACGTCGAGGGCCTCTTCCCGGGGGCACTGCGCCCGCGCCGGAGCCACGAACACACTCCGCCCGGAGAGTGGGTCGACATGGATCTGACAGGAGCGGGCATCTGGCGGTTCGGACATGGATTCGTCGCCGGCCGGAGGGGAGGCTCGGGCAAGTATGGCATGCCCGGCGGGAGGAGAGTCCGCGGGGCGTTTGAACCGTCCGCTCGCCCCCCGTAAACTCTTGCTCACCAGACCTCAAGAAAACCACCGCGTCCATTCAAGCGCGCCCAGGAGCCCCCCCATGCTGACCGTCGGCGACCACTTCCCGCAGTTCACCGCCCAGGCCTGTGTCGGCACCGGCAAGGACGACCTGAAACTGGTGAAGAACACCGATTACGCCGGCAAGTGGGTGGTCTACTTCTTCTATCCCAAGGACTTCACCTTCGTCTGCCCGACGGAGCTGGCGGAGTTCAACAAGCAGCTCAAGGCCTTCGCCGACCGCGACTGTGCCGTTGTCGGCGGCAGCACCGACAACGAGTGGTCGCATCTCGCCTGGCGGAAGTCGCATCCCGATCTCCACGACCTCGGCTACCCCCTCGTTGCCGCCCAACTCCTCGCCCCGGCTCTCGGCATCCTCGAGAAGACCGAGGGCTACTGCCTGCGGGCGACGTTCATCGTCGATCCCAACGGCGTCATTCAGTGGGTCGACGTCAACCAGGGGCGCGTGGGGCGCAACGTCGCCGAGGTGATCCGCGTCCTCGACGCCCTGCAGAGCGATGAGCTCTGCCCGTGCAACTGGAAGAAGGGCGACCCGTACGTGAAGGTCGGCTGACCCGTGGCCAGACCGCGGACCTTCATCGATAAGTTCGGCGACGCCTTCCGGGGCATCGCCCGGGCCGTCCCGGGTCAGTCGAGCTTCGCCGTCCATATCCCGGCGGCCCTGGCAACCCTCGCCCTGGCGGCCGTTCTCCGGGTGTCGCTCATCGAATGGTGTGTCCTGGCCGGGGCCATCGGCGCCGTCCTCGCCGCCGAGGTGCTCAACACCTCGATCGAAATGCTCGCCAAGGCGGTGACGCGGGAGTTCGACCCGTTCGTCCGCGATGCCCTCGACATCGCCAGCGCCGGGGTGATGGTGACGGTGATCACGGCGGTAATCGTCGGCACCCTCCTGATCGGCAACCGGGTCGGAATCCTCTTGAGTATGTGGTGAGCGGGCCGGCCGACACGCCCCTCCGGGTGTCCCCTGGCTGGTTTCAGGTTGACCCTGTCTGCCCCCCCCCGATACCGTACCGCCACTGTGGCCGGCTCCGTGCCCGGCCCTTCTGGTTCCCATTCATTCGTGACCTTCCTTCTGGAGTTGCATTCGTATGCGTAAGTTACTCGCCGAGGCGATCGGGACATTTTGGCTCGTGCTGGGGGGCTGCGGCAGTGCCGTGATCGCCGCCGGCCTTCCCGATGTGGGCATCGGCTACGTCGGGGTTTCGCTCGCTTTCGGGCTCACCGTCCTCTCGATGGCCGTCGCCATCGGCCACATCTCCGGCTGTCATCTGAATCCGGCCGTCACCGCCGGCCTCGCCGCCAGCGGCCGCTTCCCCGCCAAGGATGTCCTCGGCTATGTCGTGGCGCAGTGCCTCGGTGGCCTTGCCGGCGCCGGCGTGCTCTACATGATCGCCCGCGGCGCCCCGGGCTTCTCGATGGATGGCGGCTTCGCCTCCAACGGCTACGGTGAGCATTCCCCCGGCCAGTACTCACTCGCCGCCTGCTTCATCGCCGAGTTCGTGCTCACGGCCTTCTTCCTGTTCGTGATTCACGGGGCCACCGACAAGCAGTCAGGGACGATGATCGCCCCGATCGCCATCGGCCTCTGCCTGACGCTCATCCATCTGATCAGCATCCAGGTGACGAACACCTCGGTGAACCCGGCCCGCAGCCTCGCCACCGCGTTCTTCGTTGGCGGCTGGGCGGCCCAGCAATTGTGGCTCTTCTGGGTGGCGCCGATCCTCGGCGGGATCGTCGGCGGTCTGCTCTACAAGTGTGTCGACGACGCCGAGGCATGATCCTGGCCAAGTCGGCCCCGTTGCTCAAACGAACCGGCCGTCCGCCCCGCGCGGACGGCCGGTTTTTTTGCGTTGCCAGGCTGCGGAGTCGGGAGGGCTGGCCTCACTGGTGTCATGCCTTCGTGCGATCCGTCGGCAGGGCCGGCAAAAGTCTTGTCGTTTCTCGGAGGAACCTCGTCACTCCTCGAGCGTTCGCCGATCCCCGCCTCTTCCTGCGCACCGCGACAGAGCACCGGCAGGATGCGTCGGTGGTGGTTTTGGGTCCGATATCGCGCATGAAAAACCCCCGGGGCGATTCCGCCCCGGGGGTCGTGCTTTGCAGCGGTGATTCGCGGTCTCACTCAGCCTTGATGTCGTAGCAGAGGATCGCGTCCTGCTCGCGGAGGTAGAGCTTGCCGTCGAGGATCACCGGATGCGCCCAGCTCGGGCGGGCGTCGCTGTCGGGGATCTTGAACGTGCTGACTTCCTTGAAGCCCGCCGGATCGGCCTTCACCAGGGCCAGGATGCCGTCCTGGAACCGCAGATAGACATGGCCGTCGCCGGCGACCACGGCGATCGAGCCCTTGCCGGTGGCGCGTTCCTTCCAAACAATCTTGCCGGTCATCAGCTCGGCACAAAACGGAATCCCCTGGTCGTCGGAATCGCCATAGAGATGGTCACCGACGAGGACGACGCCGCCATGCTTGTTGGCAAGCTCCTGCTTGAGGCCGTAGATCTCCTCCATCTTCACCCCGTCAGCCGTCGCCACCTGCTTGAGCAGCGCGCCGCCGCGCCGGTAGCCGGCCGAGAAGAAGACGAGGTCGCCGCGGATGATCGGGGTGGGGATGACGGCGGTGGTCTGGTCGATCGGATAGCTCCACAGGAGCTTGCCGCTGGCGGCGTCGACACCGACGGCGCCGCTGGCGGTGGTCTGCACGTAGACCTTTCGGTTGCCCACCTTCGAGATCACGATCGAGGAGTGGCCAGCGCCACGGCAATCCTTCATCGGGCACTTCCAGATCTCCTTGCCCGTCTTTTTGTCGAGCGCGACGATCATCGCGTCGTCGCCCCCCGGGGTGACGATCAGTCGATCGCCATCGACCAGCGGCGACTCGCTGTAGCCCCAGCCATCCCCCTTCTTGCCGCCGAAGGTGGCCTTGAGGTCGATGTGAAGCTTCTCGGCGCCGTCGGAGGTCTGGCAGCCGATGAGCACCCCCTGCGGCGTGATCACGTAAACGAGATCGCCGTCGACCGTCGGCGTGCTGCGCGAGCTCTGCCACGACTCCGGCCCCTCATTCCAGGGCTGGCCGGTCTTCGTCTTCCAGAGCTGCTTCCCCGACTCCCGGTCGTAGCAGGTGAGGTATTCGTCCTTGTCGTCACCGGCGGTGGAGAGGCCGTCGCCGAGGGTGTAGATCCGCTTGCCTGCGATCGCCGGGGTGGCGTAGCCGCGGCCGGCGCCGACCGCCTTCCAGAGGAGTTTTGGTCCCCCCTCCGGCCAGGATTCGAGGAGGTTTGTGTCAGGGGCCACGGCGGTGCGGGACGCGCCACGAAAAGTCGGCCAGTCTTCCCCCCGGACGGTGCCGGTGACGAGCGTGCCGCCGAGGGCGAGCGCGAGAAGCGAGGCGAAGGGAAGACGGGGAAAAGAACGCGGCATGAGACAGGCTCCGGACGGTGGGAACGGATGGACGGGGCGAGCAAGAAGCGGGGATTAGGGACGCGTCGAGGGTACGGGCTGGGCGCCGGGGCGGTCAAGATTCCGTCCCCTCCCCCACCCCATGATGAGCGAATAGAAGACCGGCGTGAAGAAGATCCCGAAGACGGTCACCCCGAGCATCCCGGAGAACACCGCCGTTCCCAGCGCCACGCGCATCTCGGCCCCGGCGCCACGGCCGAGGACGAGCGGGACGACGCCGAGGATGAAGGCCAGGGATGTCATCAGGATCGGCCGCAGCCGCATTCGGGCCGCCATCACCACCGCCTCGGCAAGCGGCCGGCCGGCATCCTGCTGCTGCTTGGCGAACTCGACGATCAGGATCGCGTTCTTCGCCGCCAATCCCACGAGGACCACCAGCCCGATCTGCGTGAAGATCGAGTTGTCGAGGCCAGCGATCCACACCCCCGCGATCGCCGCCAGGAGGCACATCGGCACAATGAGGATGATCGCCAGCGGGAGCGACCAGCTCTCGTATTGGGCCGCGAGGACGAGGAACACGAACACCGTCCCCAGAGCGAACACGATGCCCGCCGTATTGCCGGCGAGGATCTGCTGGAGCGACAGCTCCGTCCAGGCAAACTCCATCCCCGGCGGGAGGATCCCCTGCCCCTCGGGGGGCTGGGCGGCGAGCGCCTCCATGATGGCAATGGCGTCGCCGGAGCTCGTCCCCGGCAACGTCGAGCCGGTGATATCGGCCGAGGGGAGGAGGTTGAAGTGGTTGACGACCGCCGGGCCGCTTGAGTCTGTGACGGTGACGAGCGTCGAGAGCGGCACCATCTCGCCGGCGGCGTTGCGGACCTCGAGCCGGCCGATGTCCTCGCGCCGCATGCGGTAGTCGCGGTCGGCTTGGACGAGCACCGGCCAGTTGCGGCCGAAGGCGGTCCAGTCGTTGACGTAGGCACTGCCGAGATAGATCTGCAGTGCCGCATTGACCTCCGCCAGGTCGACCCCCTGCGCCTTGACCTTCTCCCGATCGATGTCGACGAAGAACTTCGGCTCGTCGGCCCGGAAACCGGAGAACAGCCCCGTCAGCCCCGGCTGCGCGGCGGCCGCATCGACAAGCGCCCCGGCCGCTGCCTCGAGCCGCTGCGGGCCGGCCGAGGTGCGGTCGAGCACCTGGAGCTTGAAGCCGCCGGAATTGCCGAGGCCGTCGATCGGCGGGGCCCCGAAGGCGACCACCTGCGCCTCGCGGATCTCCGCGAAGCTCCTCCGCAGGGCGCGGAGGATCGCGACGGCCGAACGCTCCGGATCGACTGCCCGCCGGGCAAACGGCTCAAGAAGGACGAACATCCCCCCGGCGTTGGGCTGGCTGACGTTGGCCAGCAGCGAGTAGCCGGTGACAGAGATGCTGTGGGCCACACCCGGGATCGCCGTCACCCGCTTATCGAGAGCGGCCATGACCTCCGCCGTGCGCTCGGCACTCGCCCCGGGAGGGAGCAGCGCCGTGACGAGGAGATAGCCCTTGTCTTGCTGCGGAATGAACCCCACCGGGACGGTCGTGAAGCCGTAATAGGTGAGGGCCATGAGGCCGACATAGAGGGCGACGACGACGATCCCCATCCGCAGGAGCCTCCCCACCACCGCGCCGTAGACGCCGGTGGTAAGGTCGAAGAACAGATTGAAGAGGCGAAAGAAAGCGGCGAGGATCCCGTTGACCGCCCCCGATCCCCACCAGCCTGCCAGCGTCCCCAGAGCGAACAGCCCGAGCCGCACGCTCCATTGGGCGGCCCACGGCGGCAGCGGCGCCGTCGCCAGGCCAGCTGCCACGAGCCCCCGCGCCTCGAGAAACCACACGGCCAGCAATCCGACCAACAGCGCGATTCCCGCCGGGGGGAGCGGATCGCGCCGCTTGCCTTCCGCTCCCGCGCCGCCCGTGGCTGGGCTGCCGGGCTCCGGGCCGGCGGATGGAGCGGCGGCGTTGCCGTGGTAGTGCGACTGAAAAAGGAGCACGCACAGGGCCGGCGAGAGGGTGAGGGAATTGAAGGCCGAGATCACCGTGCTCGCCGCGATCGTGAGGGCGAACTGCCGATAGAACTCGCCGCTGATCCCGGTGATGAAGGCCGTCGGCACGAACACCGAACAGAGCACCAGCGCGATCGCGATCACAGGCCCTGCCACCTCCGCCATCGCCCGCCGGGCCGCCTCGCGCGCAGGCAATCCTCCCGATAACCAGCGCTCGACATTCTCGACGACGACGATCGCGTCATCGACAACGATCCCGATGGCGAGCACGAGGCCGAACAGCGACAGATTGTTGAGGGAGAATCCGAACAGCCGCATCGCGGCGAAGGTCCCCACCAGCGACACCGGCACGGCGATCATCGGAATGATCGTTGCCCGCCAATCCTGGAGGAAGACGAGGACGACGATGAACACGAGGACCACCGCCTCGAAGAGCGTCTTCCAGACCTCGCGGATGCTCTCGTCGACGAACACCGTCGTGTCGTAGTGAATCGCATACTCGAGCCCCTCTGGAAATCCGCGCTCGAGCAAGGCCATCTCGTGCCGGATCCGCTCGGCGGTGGCTAGGGCATTCGAACCGGGCTGCTGGAAGAGAGCGACGGTGACCCCCTCCTGGCCATCGAGCCGGCTGCCAACGTCGTAGCTCCGCGCCCCCAGCTCGGCCCGGCCGACGTCGCCGAGGCGAACGATCGCTTGGCCCGTGGTGGCCAGATCATGCCCCGGGCCGACACGACCAGCGGCGCCCGGCGGGAGCGGGCCCGAGGCCTTCACGATCACGTTCTCGAAGGCCGCCGGATCGGGAAGCCGCCCGGCCGCGGTCACCGGCACCTGGAAATCGAGGCCGAGGGTGGCCGGTGGCTGGCCGATCCGCCCGGCGGCCACCTGGACATTCTGCTCGCGCAGGGCCCGAACGACATCGGTGGCCGCGAGGCCCCGGCTGGCAAGCTTGCCGGGGTCGAGCCATACCCGCAGGGCGTAGTCGCGGGCCCCGAGAAACTGCACGTCCCCCACCCCCTCGATCCGCGCCAGGGCATCCTTCACCTGCAACAGCGCGTAGTTGGAAATGAAGAGCTGATCGAGCCGCTCCCCCGGCGAGAAGATATTCACGCACAGCAGGATGCTCGGCGACTTCTTCCGCGTTGAAACCCCTTGCCGGCGGGCCTCCTCAGGGAGCTTCGCCAGCGCCACCGCCACCCGGTTCTGCGTCAGCACCTGCGCTTGGTCGATGTCGGTACCGAGCTTGAAGGTGACGTCGATCGACGCTTGGCCGTCGCCGGTGCTCTTCGACGAGAGGTAGAGCATCCCCTCGACGCCGTTGATCTCCTGCTCGATCGGCGTGGTGACTGTCTCGGCGACGACCTCCGCGGCGGCGCCGGGATAGGACGCGGTGACGGCGATCGTGGGAGGGGTGACATCCGGATACTGCCCCACCGGCATGCCGACCAGCGCCACGCCGCCGACGAGGAGGATCACCACCGAGAGAACGGTGGCGAAGACGGGCCGGTCGATGAAGAACTGCGAGACCATGGGGCGACGGTCATTCCCTGGCGGGCGGGGCCGGCTGGGCTTCGACCGGCCGGACGACGGCCCCGTCGCGGACGCGCTGCAGGCCACTGACGACGACCCGGTCGTCTGCAGCGAGCCCCTTTGTCACCACGCGCATCTGGCCGTCGAGCTTTCCGGGGGTGATCTCGCGGATCGTCACCCGGTCGTCGGCGCCGACCACGGCGACGGTCCGACGCCCTTGCTCGATGCCGATGGCCCGATCGGGGACGAGGATCGCCTCGGCCGGATCGCCAAACGGGAGCCGAACCCGGCAGAACATCCCCGGCGCAATCAGCCGATCGGGATTGTCGAGGATCGCCCGGCAACGGATCGTGCCGGTTGAAGCGCGGACGGCGATGTCGACAAAGGCCAACACACCGCGGCGCGGGAAGCCCTCGTCGGTGACCAGGGCCACATCGACCGGCATGGCGAGGTCGCGGATGTCGCGCCAGCTCGTCTCCTCGTTGGCCGCTTGGCCCCCCTCTCCACCGCGCCTTGCGGCGATCGCCCGTTCGCGGGCCACCAGGAGCGAGCGTTCGTCGGCGAAAAATGTCACGTAAACGGGATCGACGCTGACGATCGTCGCCAGCGTGGTGGGAACCGCCCCGCCGCCGACGAGGTCGCCGACGCTCACCGTCCGGGCGCCGATCCGGCCGGCGATCGGCGCCGTCACCCGGCAGAAGTCGAGATCGAGCTCTGCCTGAGCGAGCATTGCCTTGTCTTTTTTGAGCGTCGCCGCGGCCATGTCCCGTTTGGCGGTGATGATCCCGACCTGCTCCTGGGTGACGGCGCCGCGCGGGAGGAGGGCCTCATTGCGAACCCGCTCGCTCTCCAGCTCCGCAAGCTCTGCCTGCTCGCGTTCGATCTCGGCCTCGGCCTGATCGCGGGCGATCCGGTAGGTGCGGTCATCGATGTCGAAAAGCTTGTCGCCGACGCTCACGTCCTGGCCGTCGGCGAAGTGGACGGCAGTCACAAATCCCCCCACGCGCGGCTTGAGATCGACGGTCTCGACCGCCGTGGCATTCCCGGTGAACTCGATCGTGTCGGTCACCTCGGCGACGACCGGCCGGGTGACGACAACCTCCGGCGGCGGCGGAGCGACGACCGGGGGAGCCATTCGGGCACACCCAGCGGCCGCCATGAACAAGGCAGCCGCGGCAAAGGCCCGGGGCAGCATGGCGGGGGCTCGGAGCATGAACGAATGATTCCAGAAGCCCGGACGGAGGGCCAAAGCAGCCTTCTTCAAGGCACGCAGGATCTGAAGATGGCGGGCGACCCGATTGTGATGGCGGCGATGCCGAACTGCAATGAACTGGCCCCGAACTGGCCGCGTCGAGGAATCCGGTGCTACCCCATCTCGTCTCTTTCTGACGCCAGGTGGCTCTGCGACTCGAGTGGCGGCCATTGCCCTTCGGTCACTCGCTTCTCAAACCATCGGTGCATGGCCGCATCGTCGACGGCGTACTCGCCGCGAGCCGATTTCCACACGATCGCAGGGGTGCGCTTGCGGAGCGAGTCGAGCGCGGCCTGGGCCTGCTGCGCGGTGACCTGCGGGGAAGCCCACTTCCGGTAGAACTGCAACGCCTCGCCGTCGTACGGACGAAACCGTGGGCCCTGCTCGAGGAGTCGCCAGAGCACGGCTTGTTCTACCGTTCGCAGCGCGAGGTAGTCGGATGCCATCTGGGCTTCGTCAGTCCGCTGACGCTCGTGAGCGGCCTCCATCACCGCCTGCTCAAAACGCACCCCCTCGAGGCCCGCCAAGGGGCTGATCGCCTGCCCGAGCGATTCCATGAAGAACTGAGGCCGATGGCCAAAGCCTGCAAAGGCTTGGAGCAAGAGAGGCGAGTCTACCGGCGTAAGATCGGGCCGCTGCGCGGCGATGAGCCGAGATACATGATCAATAAACTTCTCTCCGAGTGGCGGCATGCGGGCAATCTGTGAGCCGTAGAACGGCGCGGCGTTGGTGTTGACCAGGCGGAGCAGCTTGTCGCGGTCGGAACCAGACATCACGAGCATGAGGTTCACGCTGCCTGGCTGATTGAGCTGATCTCGGGCCGACTTCAATGCTGCCATCGTTCCCTCCCCGGCGTCGCTGGTGAGCGCGTGCTGGGCTTCGTCCACGATGAGCGCTACCGGTGCCTTGGCGGTCTCGTGCAAGGCCCGCAGGGCATCGGGCAACGTGACGCCGTCGTGCTTGCCAATCTTGCTCAGGTCGATCTTCAGCATGCCTGGGACGGTCACGCTCTCCACGCCGACTCTCTTCGCGACACGGCTCACGAAACTCGCATGCGGCGCGAGCGATCGGGCAATCACATCCGCGATGAGCGTGCCTGGATCCCGCCGCGGGTCGGCCCACAGGTCGACGTAGACCACTACGACGCCGGTAGCTCTGAGCGCCGGGGCCAAGTCATTGAGGAGGAACGTCGACTTCCCCGTCCGACGGGGCGCCGCCAGAAACAAGCCGTTGTGGGCGTCGCTGAAGGTGGCTTCACCGCGGAGCGCGACCACCAGTTCCCGAGCCAATTCAGGACGTGGAAAGTGGATCATTTTATGGCCCTTTAATTTGTGATAGATAATTTATTCACATCGAAGTAAAAGTCAATAAAGCCGTGATCTTTGGCGGATAATGATGCACCGTTACCTCCCCGAGCCCAGACAGCAACGGGATCGAAAGTGCGGCGGTTTCGTGGCACGAGGGCCCCTCTGTCGGGGGCCGCAGCGGCCAAAAAGCCGGCTTGTTCGCGGCGACTGAGGGTGGGAGATTGAAAGCTGATTGATTGCGATGTCAGGGGTTTCCCCGCCCGAACTGCCCCCGAGGAGGTTCTCATGATCCCCCCC
>JBAWVV010000072.1:0-14065 GCA_037147115.1 Planctomycetia bacterium
GCGGCCCCAGCTCCAGCGCGATCTTCGCCGCCGTCGGGGCCTGGGCGATCGATGTGCGGAGTTCGAGCGATTCGCGCCCGCCGGTATGGTCGTGGGCCATCGCCATCCCACCGACAAACTTCTGCGGCCCCGCCTCGATCACCTTCCGGTCGGCGAGCAAACCGGCGGAGAGATCGATCCCCTCGATCCGCCCTTTGACTTCGGCTTGGACCGGGTTTGCGGCCTGATCCGGCGCCGACGGCCCCTTCACCAGCAGCCGCAGGGGTGTTCCAGATGCCGGCGTGCCCAGGTCGCTCGCTTGGAGGGCCGAGGCGACCGATCCCGCCCCCTGGAAATCCGCTAGCCCAAATCCCTCGAGCTCGTCCGTCTCCACCCCCTCGGCAAGTGCAAGGCGCTCATCCCAGCCCTCGACCACCGAAGGGGGAAAGGCTTCCCCTCGGGCCGGCCGCGCGAGGCATGGCGCAAGGAAAAGCAGGAGGGCCATGGGGATCATGGCCGGATGAAACCGGGAGTGGAGCATGGTGGGCGTGCGGTTGGCGGGGCCCGGCACAAGCCTCCGGGACACCGTCGTATCGGACGGCACCGCCCCTCCGCTGTGATTCGCCGCGGGACGCCGTCAGACCCGCCTCACACTGGGGCGCCCGCGGGGCTTCCCAGCGACTGGGAAAGCCGTGCCGATCAGCCCGTCCGGCGGAGGCGGGAAGGAAGTGGCACGGTCGCCGGGACCTGGCTCCCCCCCAGCGTGGTGATGCGGAGGCTGTCGACAACCCGGTTGGCAATCTCGAGGGCCGCGGCTCCCGCTGTCGCCGGCACCAGCGGCTGCCTTCCCTCCCGCAGAGCGCTGAGGAAGTCGTCGTGTTCGCAGGCGATCGCATTCGCCTCGGGAATCGCCAGCGTCTCGCGCGGGAGGACGTCGGTGAAGAACGCCTCCTTGGCCGCCGCACGCTGCTCCACCGGAACATCGGTCGCCACGAACTCTCCACTCCGCACCGCATCAGAGGGCGACACGACCTCGACAGCTTTGGCATGGAAGTCGACCGATACGACCCCCTCGCTCGACCACAGCGTCAGCCCGCGGCGCAGGGTGGGGTGGATCCGCGAGGCAGTCAGCGTCGCCACCAGGCCCGACGAGAACACGAAGTGAGCGCGGACGGCATCTTCGTGGCCACCGGTGGCACGCAGCCCCTGGGCGTCGACGCGCTCAAGCCGGCCCGGCTCGAGCGAGAGGACCAGATCGATGTCGTGGATCATGAGATCGTGGACGACGCCGACATCCATGCAGCGGTAGGTGAACGGCGCGAGACGGACACTCTCCAGCGACACAATTCTCCCGGCGCGGGCCACCGCCATCCGCCAGGCCGGATTAAAGCGCTCGACATGCCCGACGGCGACGGTCCGGCCGCAGCGCCGGGCCGTGGTCACGATTCCGCGCGCTTCCTCGACGGTGGCCGCGATCGGCTTCTCGATGAGGAGGTCGATCCCCGCTTCCAGCAGCGGCAGGGAGACGGCCGCATGCCGGCCGGTCGGCGCGGCAACTACCACCGCCGCGACCAAGCCGATCAGCTCCTCCGGCTCGGCCAGCGCCCGGCAGCCGTGCTCGCCGGCGACCTTGTCGCGCGCGGCGGGAAACGGATCGACGACCGCGACGAGTTCGACGTCGGATCTGCCGGCAAGGAGCCGGGCGTGGATCGTGCCGAGATGCCCGCAACCGACCACCGCCACCTTCGTGCGTGTCATGCCGCCCTCCGTCGGGGAAGGGCGCGCCCATGCTGCCCCTCCTGCTGGTTGGAAAGAAACTGGAGCACCGTCTCGACTTCCGGGACGAGCATCGACTGCGACCGGAGGATCTCCCGAGCCCGATCCTGGCCGACCCGGGCCCGGTAGAGGAGCCGATGGGCCTCCGTGACGGCCTCCACCGTCCCTGCGACAAAGCCGCCGCGCCGCAGGGCGACGACGTTCACGCAGCGCGGTCGCGCCGGCGACCCCTCACAGAGCATGTACGGGGGCACGTCATGGAGAACGCGCGACAGCCCGGCCACGAACGCGTAGCTGCCGATCGTGGCCCAGTGGTGCACGGCCACGCACCCGGAGAGGGAGGCATGGGAATGGATGCGGACATGCCCCCCCAGGAGCGTGCCGTTGGCGATGATCACGCCGTCGCCGATCTGGCAGTCGTGGGCGACATGACAGCAAGCCATGAGGAAGTTGCGGCTCCCTACGACGGTCACGCCGTCTTCCTTCTCCGAGGCCCGGTTGATCGTCACCCCCTCGCGGATGACGTTGTCGTCGCCGATCTCCACGCGCGTGTCGCTGCCGCGGTAGCTGACATCCTGCGGATCGGCACCGATGACGGCATTGGGGAAGATCCGGTTGCGGGCCCCAATCCGCACGCTCCCCATCACCGTGACATGATTCTCGAGGATCGTACCGGCGCCGATCGTGGCGCTCCCTGAAACGACGCAGTGCGGCCCGACAACAACCCCTGACGCGAGGTGTGCGCCGGCCGCCACGATCGCCGTGGGGTGGACCGCCGGGGCTTCGGTGGGGGATACGGACATCGCGGCGGGGAATCCGGGGGCAGCGGGGATCCGCTCGTCAGGCCGTGCGCCCCAACCACCGCGTCGCGTCGCGCGCGACGAGTTCGCGCACGAGGCCGGCGTTGAGGGCGTGACCACTGCGGTGGGCGCGGACGTGGGCGTAGAGCGGGCGGCCGGCGAGGGCGAGATCGCCGACGGCATCGAGCACCTTGTGGCGGACACATTCATCGGGCCAACGGAGCACCGTCCCTACCGGGCCCTCGGCGTCGAAAATGACGAGATCCCCCTGGGAAACCGTGGCCCCCAGCCCGGCCTCGCGGAGCCGGGCGGCGTCGTCGAGGGAGATGAACGTCCGCGCGTCACAGAGCTCGGCGCGGTAGGCATCCGGTGTGACGTCGATATCGAGCTGCTGCCGGCCGATCGGGCCGGGACCGTAGTCGAGCAGGTAGTCGATCGACAGCCCGGTGAAGCGGGGGGGGCTGGCCTCGATCCAGCAGGCGGCGTCGCCGACGCGGACGGTTTCCCGGACGGTCAGCGGGACCACGGCGGCATCCTGCCCGACGATCCCGGCCCGTTCGATCGCCGCCACGAAGTCCCGCGACGAGCCATCCATGCCGGGCATTTCCTCGGCACTGACGACGATCCTGCAGTTGTCGACGCCCAGGCCTGCCAGAGCGCTCATGACATGTTCAATCAGATGGACGCTCGCCGAACCACGGACGATCTGGGTGCGGTTGCGCGCCTCCACCACCGCCCCGACAACGGCCGGTACCGACGACGGCGGGTCGAGATCGCCGCGGACGAACACAACCCCGCTGCCGACGGCGGCGGGGTGGAGCTCGACACGGTTCTCACGGCCACTCCAGTAGCCCCGCCCGTGGACGACGGCCGCGGTGCGGAGGGTGCGTTGCGGCCGCTCGGGGGGGGTTCGGGGCATGGACGCTGCCGGGGGAATTGGTTGGCGGGTGAGCCAGGGCCCCGCGGCCGCCCAAAGGGGCGGCCGCGGAGTACCCGAATCAGCGGGTGCGGGGCTGTGTCGCGGCCGGCTGCGTCGCCACGACCGGGGCGTTGAGCATCTTGAGGACGTCCGGCGTGATGTCGATCCCCGGCTCGATGTAGACGATCGGCTTGGTGATCCCGCGGAGGATCTGATTGCGATCGCTGTTGTCGACCGGGTCGCCGTCGAAGCGGTGGACAATGGCGATGCGGTGCTCGCGGGCGAACTGCTCCACCGCCTTCTCCACCTCGGTGTAGACCGAGAGATAGACCTTCGCTTCGCGGTCCATGAACTCCTTCTTCTGGAGCTGGGCGTCGACGTTGAAATCGCCCTGGGCCTTGGCGATCTCGGACTCGAGCTTCTTGAACTCGGGGGTACCGGGATTGAAGCCCTTGATCTGCTCCATCATCCCGTTGATCCGGTCACGGTCCGCCTTGAGGGTATTCTCGGCAGCCATCACCTCTTCCTTCATCCGATCCATCGCCGCCTTGAAGCGGGCGTGGTTCTTGAAGACATAGCCGACGTCGATCACCGCCACATGCGTCGCCTGAGAGGCGGCGGTCGGCGCGGCCGGAGCCGCGGCGACGGGGGGTGCCGCCGGACGCTGGGGTACCTGGGCGTGAGCCGCGGTGGGTACCGCGAGGATTGCACAGAGAATCGCTGCCAGTTGCCACTTCACGGATAGCACTCCTTGCTGGGTCGCACGCGCGTCCGCCGCGACCGCGGCGGGGGTCGGGTGGGCCTCCGTCGCGACCATCCGTGGTCACGGCACGGGGGCCGGTCGGGGCGAGGACTATGGCAGCGGCATCGACCGGGCTCAAGGGCAAAAAGAAGGGGGCTTCGCGGGCCAGAATCCAGCGCAGGGACCGCCCCGCTCAACGCGGCGCGCCGAGGGTGACGTCGAGGATCACCTCCTGCTCGCCCCGTTTGACGACGACCGGCACCGTCTCCCCACCTTTGTGCTTCCGCAGCGCACTGTCGAAATCATCGAGGCCGGTGACGGCGCTCTCCCCGATGCGGATGATCAGATCACCACCGAGGAGCCCCCCCTTGGCAGCCGGAGAATCCTTGGAAACCCCGGAGATGGCATACCCCTTCCCCGGCTTGGCGAAGTCGGGAATGCTGCCGAAGTAGGGGCGGTCGCCATCGCGCCTCGCCATTGACTGCTGTCCGGCTACTTCGACATAGGCCGGAGCCTGCGGCGCCCGCGCCAGTTCCTTCACCCCCTCGGCCACCATCCGCGCGATCCGTGCCATCCCGTCATAGTTGATCTTCTCGGGGGTGTCGGTGGGGCGGTGGTAGTCGACGTGGGTGCCGGTAAAGACATGGAGCACGGGGATCTTCTTGGCGTAGAAGCTCGCGTGGTCGCTGGGGCCGAAGCCGCCGGGATCCTTGGCGACATCGAAGCCGTGGGTGGCGACGAGCCGGTCGACGAGGGCATCGAGTCCGGTGCCGGTACCGGTGCCGTGGATGATGAGCTTGCCGCCTTCGAGCCGGCCGACCATGTCGAGATTGACCATCGCGACCGTATCGGCCAGCGGCACGGCGGCGTTGGCGGTGTAGTGGGCGCTGCCGAGGAGGCCCCGTTCCTCACCGGAGAAGGCAACGAAGAGGATGCTGCGGGGATATGGCCCCTCCTCGGCGAGGATCCGCGCCACTTCGACGAGCATCGCCGTGCCACTGCCGTTGTCGTCGGCGCCGGGATGGATCGTCGTATCCCCCGGCGCGGCGGAATTGCTCCCGCCGTAGCCGAGATGGTCGTAATGGGCGCCGAGGATCACCGCCTCGCTGGCGAGGATCGGCTTCAGGGTCGCGCCCTCCGCTGCCCCGTGCGGTCCTGCCGATGCGTGAGGATCGGTACCGGCGTGAGGATCGACGGCAGCGTGCGGATCGATCGGGCTCTCGTCCTTGCCGGCCGGGGCGGCGGCCTGCTTTTCGAGATCGACCAGGGCCTTCGCCTCGGCCGGCGAGGCGGGGGGGTCGTCGTGCGGACCGGCCGGGGCAGCAGGACCGTGGGCAGCGGCATGCGCCGCGGCGTCGGCCGCGATGGAGGTGGGCACAACGGCCCCGATCCCCGGCAGGATCGCCAGAACGTTGCGGGCCTGGGTCTCGGAGCGGTTGATCGCCACCCGGCCGCGGATCCGCCAGCCCACGAGCGCGGCGGAACGGGGGGTCGGCCCGTCATCGATCTGCTTCTCGAGATCGACCAGCGTCATCCCCAGCACCTTTCCCACGATGCTTTCGACGACCGGGCGCTTCACTTGCACGATCGGCAAGGTCCGCTTGTCGGAGCCGTCGCCGGCCCGCGTGAAGGCCATCAGGGCGTCGTCAGTGTTCGAGGCGTCGTTGCAGAACACCACCGCGCCCACCTCGTGCTCCGAGGCATTGGCCACCTTGCGGTTGAGTGGGGCGTACTGCGAGGCCTGATTGCCGTCGAACTTGCTGTTTGGATCGTCCTTCTGCGGCTCCTGGCGGAGAACGATCACCGCGGCCCCCTTCGCCCCCGCGGCGCCGAGCGGCGAATAGTCGTCGTAGTCCTCCGCCTTGGCGGTGATCCCGTAGCCGGCAAAGACGAGCGGCAGATCGAACGCCCCCGATCCCCCCGCCGCCAGCGGCGTCCAGTCGGTACCGAGGACGAGTTGTTGGACCGCGGTGCTCCCGTCAGCGGCCGGCGGCGCAACAACTTCCACCATGTTCTCCTCCGCAGCCCCGAGCGTCGCATCGAGCGTGATCGGGAAGGGCTGAAAGCTCGCTTCCCCGACGACCGACGTGTCGAGCCCGAGGGCGACGAACTGACCGGCGACCCACTCGGCCGCCGCGTCGATCCCCGCCGTTCCCGGCCCCCGTCCCTGGCGCTCGGGGGAGGCCAGCCACTCCACGCTCGATCGGAGCCGATCCCGGCGGGCGATCTCCGGCAGGGTGAGTGGCCGCGGGGGCGGGCTTGCCGGCGCGGCTGCGGGAGGCGCGGCGTCCTGGGCCCATCCGATCCGGTCGCCGGCGCCGACCGCCGTCGCGAGGAGGAGAGCGATCGCCATCGACCGCGGGAGCTGGCCCCGCTTTGTCGCTCCGAACAGACACGCAAGTGACGGCACGGCACGGCCCTCCTGGGGACAGATTTTACCGGTTTTCCACGCCGCTCACCGGCACGGTGCCAGTCGAGCGCGGCCTCCGCATTCCACCGGGGCACCGCGGGGGAATTGTATCCACATTCTCCCCTCTCGCCCGCCCCATCCCCACAGCGACTGCAGCCGCTTCCCGCCTGCGGGGCGGTGTGCCAGAATCGGAGGGTTCTCCGCGGACGGCCGCGTCCAACGGCCCCCCCTCCAGAGCGCCTACCGTGCCGTCGTTGTTTGTCATCCAGGGCCGCAACCGCGGCACACGGTTCGACCTCTCCGCCCGCGAGGGGGCCGTCAGCATCGGCCGCGAGGCGGGCAACGTCATCCAACTGGAAGACAACGAGGTCTCGCGGCGGCACGCCGAGATCCGCCAGGTCGGTGAAACCCACGTGATCGGCGATCTGAAGAGCTCCAACGGCAGCTTCGTCAACGGCCGGCGGATCGAGCGGACGGAGCTCCACCACGGCGACCAGATTCTCATCGGCCGCACCCTCCTCTCCTATTCCCGCGATTCCGCCACCGATGCGGCTGGTGACGCGGCTGGTGACGAGGTCGACATCGTGGGGAAGGCCCCCGAGGAGGGGTCGCGGATTGTCTCGACGCTGAAGGACGACGTCTTCGACGGCTCGTCCGGGGGAACCCACGGCGACACCGACGACCGCTGGCTGGCCCGGGCCCGCAGCAATCTCCAGGTGATGTACCGGACGGCGCTGGCCGTGAGCCACACCCTCGACATCGATGAGCTCCTCGGGCGGATCCTCCAGCTCGTCTTCGAGTGGGTCGAGGCCGACCGCGGATGCGTCATGCTTCTCGACCCCGACAGCGGCCAGCTGAAGACGAAGGCTCGTCGCGACCGCCGCTCCGCCAACGTCTCCTCGATGGTCATCAGCCGGACGATCCTCGACTACGTCCTCGACCATGGCGAAGGGGTGCTGACAAGCGACGCCCAGGATGACGACCGCTTCAGCTCCGGCCACAGCGTCCTGCGGACCGGCGTCCGCGAGGCGATCTGCGTGCCGATGCGGGGGCGCTACGGGACGGTCGGGATCCTGTATGTCGACACCACGACCCCGCTGGCCGACGCGCTCGGCGCCGGGCAGCGCCGCTTCAGCGACGAGCACCTCAAGCTCATGATCGCGATCGGGCACCAGGCCGCCCTCGCGGTCGAAGACACCACCTACTACTCCGCCATGGTTCAGTCGGAGCGCCTCGCGGCCGTCGGCCACACCATCGCCACCCTCTCCCACCACATCAAGAACATCCTCCAGGGGATCCGCGGCGGCAGCTACCTTGTGGAGATGGGACTGGAAAACGAGGATCTCGGCGTCGTCAAGAAGGGCTGGGACATCGTCTCCCGCAACCAAAACAAGATCTCCTCGCTCGTCATGGACATGCTCTCCTTCAGCAAGGAGCGCGAGCCCGACCCGGTGCCGACCGATCTGGTCGCGCTGGTCGCCGACATCGTCGAGACCGTTCACCACCGTGCCCAGGAAGCGGGCACGACGATCCGCTGGCGCCCGCCGGCCGACCTCCCGCGGATGCTCTTCGACCCGGAGGGGATCGCGCGGGCCGTGCTGAACGTCGTCACCAATGCCCTCGATGCCGTCGAGGGTCGGGATGACGCCACCATCGAGATCAGCGTCACGGCCGACCTGGGCGGCCGAAAGACCCGAATCACCGTGACCGACAACGGTGAGGGGATGTCGCCGGAGACGCTGGCGCGGATCTTCAATCTCTTCGTGTCGACGAAGGGCTCGCGCGGCACCGGGCTCGGCCTGACGGTGAGCCGGAAGATCCTCAAGGAGCACCACGGCGACATTCGCGCCGAGAGCCGGCTCGGCGCGGGGAGCATCTTCATCCTCGAGTTCCCCCTCCTCATCGCCGGGGACGCGCAGCGCACTCAAGAAGGCCCCGATGACCGTGACGGCGACGAAGGCCCCGGACCGGGGACGATGCCCGGCGGCCTGGCGTCACATCAGACTGTTTCCCACGACGATCTCGATCCGCGGGGATCGCCCCCGGCCCCCCGGCCATGAGTGCCGGCGGGCCGGGCGCCAGCCTGCCGATCTCGTGTGTCGTCATCACGCGCGACGCCGCCGACCGGCTCGCTGCCACGCTCGGGTGCGCGGCGGCCTGTGGCGAACGCCTCGTCGTCGACTCCGGGTCGACCGACGCCACCGTGGCGATCGCCCGAAATCTGGGGGCACGGGTCGAGCATCAGCCGTTTCTCGGGTTCGGGCTCCAGAAGCGCCGCGCCGTTGAATTGGCGGCCCACGACTGGATCCTCTCGCTCGACGCCGACGAAGAGCTCGACACCGCGGCAGTCCGCGGCCTTGCCACCCTCGATCTCTCCGATCCAGAGCGCTGCTGGGAATGGCGACGGCGGACGTTCATCGGGGGGCAGGAGTTGCGCCACGGCCCCTGGGGGCACGAGCGCGTGCTGCGCCTCTTCAACCGCACCCGCTCGGGCTTCACCGCGCACCGCGTCCACGAACGGGTCGACGGCGCGACCAGGCCGCTGTCGGCCCCGGGCTCAATCCTCCACCACAGCTTTGGCGGCTGCGCCGACGTCATCCTCCGCTCGGCCCGGTATGCCGGCCCGAAGGCCGTAATCCTCCGCGACAAGCGGGAATCGTCGCCGGCCTGGATGCTCCCCCTCCGCGCGCTAGCCGTATTCACCAAGAGCTACGGCCTCCAGGGGGGATGGCGAGATGGCGCCGCCGGCTTCGTCGTCGCCCTGTCGCGCGTCGTCGATTCGACGCTTCCCCGCGCCATCGTCAGCGTCGACCCCCCTCCGGCACCGTCTTCATCTCCCCCGGCCGATCGACCCGACTCCCCGCCCCCTCGATGAAGACAACGAGCCGGTCGATCCCGGCCCCCAGCTTGGCGGGTGAGGATTGCACGGGTGGGAAAGGCTCCGCCACGGCCGCCGGTCAGCCGCCGCGCAGAACCGTGAGGAGGCGGAGGATGTCGGCCGGGATGGGGGCCTCGAAGCGCCTCCGCTGCCCGTCGAGGGGATGATCGATGGCGAGGCTGGTGGCGTGGAGCGCCTGGCGCGTGAGGAGCGGCGTTGGATCACCGCGCAGCCTGAGGAACGACCGATCGACGCCGCCGCGGCCACTGTAGAGGATGTCGGCGAGGATCGGGCAGCCTATGGCAGCCAGATGAACGCGGATCTGGTGGGTGCGCCCCGTCTTCGGCGTCACCGAGAGCAGCGCTGCCTCCCCTAACCGCTCGAGGACCTCATACCGCGTGACGGCATCCCGACTGGTGGAATGATCGCGGCGGACGGCCATCCGCTCGCGCTGGTAGGGATGGATGCCGATGGGAAGATTGATCTCGTCGCGGTCGAAGCGCGGCTCCCCCTGCACGATCGCCAGGTAGGTCTTCTCGGTGGTGCGCTGCTCGAATTGCCGGGCGAGCGCGTGGTGGGCTTGTTCGTTGCGGGCGACGATGATCACGCCGCTGGTGTCGCGGTCGAGGCGATGAACGATCCCGGGGCGCGTCGGCCCACCAACGGTGGAGAGGCCGCCGGCCACCCGTTCGAGATGCCACTTCAGCGCCCCGGCGAGCGTTCCCTTCCAGTTCCCCTTGGCGGGATGAACGACCATCCCGGCCGGCTTGTTGACCGCCCCCATGACCTCATCGAGGTATAGAAAATCAAGCGGGATCTCCTCCGCCTCTGGCCCCGCCCGCGCCGGCTCGGGAACGGTGTAGGCGACGACCATCCCCGCCTTCAGTTGGAGCGAGGCCTTCGCCACGACGCCGTCGACGCGGACAGCCCCGGCGTCGATCGCCCGGGCCACCGCCGAGCGGCTCGCCCCGTCGGCATGGCGGACAACGAATTGATCGAGGCGAATCCCCACCGCATCGCCTTCGACCGCGAGGAGGAGCACCGTACCGGGGATCAGCCGCGGCCCCGATCCTCCTGCGGCGCCGGCCCCGTCAACGGCACCACCTTCACCGGGTGGCAGCGCGATTGGGGCAACGCCCTCCGCCACCGGGCCCGGCTCGGCGACAACAGGAATGACATCGTCATCGATGTCGTCGCTTCGGGCAGCGGTCTGTGCGGGTTTGGCGTCTTTCAGGCGATCACTCCTGTGCGGCAGGGGGGGTGGCCGGCGCGGCTTCAGTGGCCGGTTCGGTAGCAGGAAGTGCATCATTCCCGGCCGGCGCGGCGGGCGCTGCGGGCGGGTCTTCGGAAGGGAGTCCGAGGATCGGGCTGTTGTCGACCGGCGGCGGGGTCGGCTTGCGGTTCTCAAACCAGGTGTACCATTCCTTGACCGTCTCCCCCTTGAGCGCTACGGCACGCTGTCGGGCCATCCCGGCGACGGCGCCGTTGGGATAGTCCTGGGCGACCACTTCGTAGCCCTGACGGGCATCATCGAGTTTCCCGAGGCTCTCGTTCGCCTTGGCGAGGCCGAACGTCGCCCGCTCGGCAAGGAGCCCCTTCCCCACACCGGCGAGGATCCCCGCATAGGCGTCGGCAGCAGCCTGGAGCTTCGGCTTCGCCTTCTCGCGGTCGACGAAGACCAACTCGGCCCCTTCGTCGAGGTCGATCTCGGCCTGGGTCAGCCTGGCCCATTGACCGGCCGGCGTTCCGGCATGCTGGCTGGCGACATCGGCCAGCGTCGCCGGGTCGACCGGCGGCATGGCGGCGAGGTAATCATTCCAGCTCTTCTCGACGCGACCGGCCTCCTGCTGGCGGGCCCACATCCAGCCAACCGCGGCCAGGAACAGGCCGGCGAGACCTAACAGAATCGCCCGCAGATGGGGCCGCAGCGCCTCGAGCGCCGACGTGATCCCTTCGGCCAGGGCGTTCCCGTGGACCTCTTCTTCCACCTCTTCAGACGTCTCGGTAGCGAGCGGCAGCCTGACGGGGCGACCCTCGCGGGTGGCGAGATTGTCGTCGTCCTCTCCACGCGAGGTTTGCCGCTCGCTGAAGCGGCGATCGTGGTCGCGACGGTCGCCAGGCCTCGCCGAACGTTTCTTCATGGCTCTTCCAGTTCTCGATACTGCGGAAAAAACCAAATAGAAACGGCTCCGTCCGGGGCGTCAAGCCGATCTCGGCCGATGGCCCCGTGGGGCTGTGGTACGATCCGGCCCCGCCGACTGCCGGGCGTTCCCCGACACCCCTCCGCACGGACGCTTTTCCACGTGAACGGACTCCCTCCGGACGTTCCCGACACCCTCTCCGCCGAACCCGACGACGGTCTCCGCGGCCCCGACTCCGCACCGGCGGAGTCCGCGCCAGAGGAACTGCCGGAGGAGGCCACCGACGACGGCCCCGCGACGCTCGGCCCCTTTCCTGAGTCCGCCGGCCCCGAGGGCAGGCCTGGGCATGCGCCGTCGCGCCCTCTCACCGGGCTCAATCCGGCGCAGACGCAGGCTGTTCAGGCGCCGATCGGGCCGCTTCTGGTGCTCGCCGGGGCCGGCACGGGAAAGACGCGCGTCGTCATCGCCCGGATGGCTCATCTGGTGTGGCGCGGATCGCGGCCGTCGCGGATCCTCGCCGTGACGTTCACCAACAAAGCCGCCCGCGAGATGATGGCCCGCGCCAAGGCGTACATGAAGCCGAAGAAGGCGGTGCGCGGCCCGGCCGGGAAGAGCCGGGAGGATCTCCCCGAAATCTCCACGATCCATTCGCTCTGTGTCCGCATCCTCCGGCGCCACGCCCCGCGGCTCGGCTATCCGGAGCGGTTCGCGATCATCGACCGCGGCGAGCAGGAGTCGACGGCGCGGAAGGTGCTCAAGGAGCTCAAAGTCCCCGACACGACGCTCTCCCCCGGCGATCTCGTCGACCGGGTGAGCCGCTGGAAGAGCGCCGCAGTGCGCCCCGACGGCGCCATCCAGACCCTCTCGGCCGAGGCGCCGGAACACTGGACGCTCGCCGCCGCCGGTTACCGCCGCTACCAACACGATCTGCGGGTCGCCGGGGCGGTCGACTTCGACGATCTCCTGATGCTCGTCGAGGAGCTCTTCGACAAGCACGAGGATGTCCGCCTCGCCGAGGCGGGGCGCTTTGACCACATCCTCGTCGACGAATACCAGGACACCAGCGGCATTCAGGAGCGGATCCTGTCGGCGCTGGCCCGCGATCACCGCAGCCTGTGTGTCGTGGGAGACGACGACCAGTCGATCTACGCCTGGCGCGGAGCGCAGATCTCGCACATCCTCGAGTTCCCCACGCGCTGGCCGAAGACGGTGACGGTGCGCCTCGAGGAGAATTACCGCTCCACGCCGGAGATCATCCGGGCGGCGAACACACTCATCGCCTGCAACGCCCGGCGCCACGGCAAGACGCTCGTCTCAATGGCTCCCTCCGGTCCTCCGCCGGCGATCGTCCAGGCGCAGGACGAGCTCGACGAGGCTCGCCGGATCGTCGGCGACGTCGAGGCCCAGTTTGCCGAGGGCTCGGTCGATCCGCCGGAGGCGGTGATCCTTCTCCGCACCGGTGAGCAGACGCGCGTCTTCGAACAGGAGCTGCGGCGTCGCAACATCCCCTACGAGCTTGTCGGGAGCCGATCGTTCTTCGATCGCCGCGAGGTCAAGGATGTGATGTCGTTCCTGCGGATGATGGTCGATCCCGACGACGACATGGCCCTGTCGCGGATCGCAAACGTCCCCCCGCGCGGCCTCTCTTCCTCGGCCGTTCTCCAGGCGCGCACGGCAGCCCAGTCGGCGGGCCGCAGCCTGTGGCGGGAGCTGCTCGGGCGGCGTTCGGAGGGGACCTTGAGCAGCGCCGCGGCCGGCGGGCTGACGACGCTTGAGAAGCTGATCACGCTCGGCGGAGGCGAGGCGCCCCCTGCCCCGGCCGTCGCGATCCGGGCCCTCCTCGATCAATCTGGTTACCGGGCGTTCCTCGAGCGCGAATACGAAGACGCGGCCGAACTCGAGGCGCGGTGGCAGTGTGTCGAGCAGGTCGTCAACGGCCTCGCCGAGCATCAAGCTGAGCATCGCCAAGAGAAGGATGTCGGCCGGCTCGTGCGCGGCTATCTCGATGATCTCGTCCTCGATGTCAAGGAAGCGGAGCGCCCCAAGGACGACAAGCCGGTGAAGCGTTTCCTCCGGCTGATGACGCTCCACGCCGCGAAGGGGCTCGAGTTTGACAACGTTTGGATGGTGGGGCTCGAAGAGGGGATCCTCCCCCACCACCGATCGCTCGCCGACGGCCTGAATGCGATCGCTGAAGAGCGTCGTCTGGCCTACGTGGGGGTGACGCGGGCGCGCAAGCGGCTCGTCCTCTCGATGTGTTTGACGCGGATGAAGTGGGGGAAGAGCCGCCCCTGTCGCCCGAGCCGGTTCCTCTACGAACTCACCGGCCAGGCCGACAAGTTCAGCGAGGCGCCGCCGCAACCAAAGAACGCTCCGCCCCGCCCCGGCGCCAAGCGCTCCCAGCGCCGCGGCCGCGGCGC
>JBAWVV010000073.1:0-13905 GCA_037147115.1 Planctomycetia bacterium
CTCCCCCTCCTTCCGGACCTCGATGCCGTGGCCCCCTCCCTGGAATTGGCTGCCAAAGGCGCGGATGAACGCCCCGGCGGGGTCGAAGACAAAGATGGCCGGATGGTCCTTCTGCTCCTTCCGCCCCTCGTGAATGACGTACAGATTCCCCGCGCTATCCACGGCGACATTGTGGGTCGTCTGCCAGGTGTAGCGGTCGGGGAGTTGTGGGAAGTGATGCTGGACGCGGAAGGTGTGCTCCCCGGTGCCGATGATCGTCTCCTTCCCCACCTGGCGGACGCGGGCCAGGGCCGGGGTGGCTGCCGCGGCGGCAGCGCCGAGCGCGAGGGCCCCGGTGAATCCTCGGCGGGAAAGACGCGACGGCGTGGATGAACGGTCAGTCGGCATGGTCGAGACTCCGGGCGTGGATGACGAGGGAGACGGGAAAGCGCGGAAGAAGCACATACCCTGCGCTCCTCAAGATCCCCCGCGGAAGTTTTAATGCCCAGACGACGGGCCGCCAAGCGGCAGCGGAAGTCGGGCGCCCGGCCGATCAGGCCAGGATGTCGTGGATCACCCGGCCATGAACGTCGGAGAGACGGAAGTCGCGGCCGCCAAAGCGGTACGTCAGCTTCTCGTGGTCGACACCGAGAAGATGGAGGACCGTCGCCCACAGATGATGGACGGTGACGGGATGCTCGACGGCGTGGTAGCCGAGATCGTCGGTGGCACCGTAGGTTGTCCCCCCCTTTACGCCCCCACCCGCGATCCAGACACTGAAGCCAAACGGATTATGATCGCGGCCGTCCGACCCTTGCGCGAACGGCGTCCGGCCAAACTCACCGGCCCAGACGACGAGCGTCTCCTCGAACAGCCCACGGCGCTTGAGGTCGTGGATCAATCCGGCGATCGGCTGATCGACCTGGGTCGCCATCTCCGTATGCCCGGTCTTCAGGCCACCATGCTGGTCCCACGGGTTGCCGATCTGGCCGAGTTCGGCGGGGCGCGGCAGGCAGGTGAGCTCGATGAAGCGCACGCCGCGCTCCACGAGGCGCCGGGCGAGGAGGCACTGCCGGCCATACTCGACGGTCTCCCGGACTGGCGAGTCGATCCCGTAGAGGGCCTTTGTTTCGTCCGTCTCGTCACGGATGTCGACAAATCCCGGCACGGCGGCCTGCATCCGCGCGGCCGTCTCGTAATTTCTGATTGCCGCTTCAAGGCGCGGGTCGTCGCCGGTGAGGGCGAGATGGCGGCGGTCGAGACGCGCGACGACGCGCATCCGCGCTTCCTGGCTCAAGAGTGGCTCGCGTGGCCGGATGTTGGGAACAGGGTCGGCCGCCGAGGGATCGAGGAGCGTCGCCTGGTGCGTCGCCGGGAGATAGCCGCTGCCGTAAATACCGACGCCCCCGAGCGGCGCTCCGCCCCCGGCGAGAACGACAAATCCCGGCATCTCCCCGCAATCGCTCCCCAGGCCATACGACATCCAGGCCCCGGCGCTGGGATGGCCGGCGAGGGAAAAGCCGCTGTGGAGATGGTAGTTGGCTTGGGCGTGTTCGTTGGCCGGGCTGGTCATCGAGCGGATCACGGCGAGGTCGTCGGCACAGCCGGCGATGCGGGGGAAAAGATCGCTCACCGGCAGGCCGCTTTTCCCCCGGCGGCGAAACTCCCACGGGCTCGCCATGATCGTGCCGTTGGCGTTAAACATCGTCGGCTTGACCGGCACCGTCATCGGCTTGCCATGGTCGATCGTCAGCCGCGGCTTGGGATCGAATGAGTCGACGGCCGAGACGCCCCCCGACATGAAGCAGAAGATCACGCTGCGGACGCGGGCTGGCGGTGCCGAAAGACCGGGCGCGGCGCCGAGATCGCCTCGCGCCGTCAGCGCCGACAGGGCCATGGCGCCAAAGCCGGTTGAGGCCCCGGTGAGGAGTCGACGGCGCGGAATCGTTGGATGGCTGAGGCCTGGCCGGCTGGATTCACTCGACATAGCCCGGCGGGATTCACTCGACATGGATGAGCTCCTTCAGGCACAGGATGGCATGGGCTATGTCGCCCCAGGCAAGCGGCTCGGTCTCGGCCGCGGGGCGGGGCGTGCCGTCGGGGAGGGTCGCCTGGGCGGTGCGCACGGCGCCGAGATGGGCCAGGAGGAGCGCGGTTTCTTCGCTGTCGGCGGGGCGCGACAGGGCGGCGAGCACCATTCCCTGCAGACGGGCTTCATCGGTGGCCGGTTCGGCGGCCACGCGCGCACCCCATTTCGTCGCTTGATCGATGATGAAGGGGTCGTTGAGCATCGTCAGCGCCTGCACCGGCCCGCCGGTGACGTCGCGGACCCCGCGCGTGGTGGATGGCTTCGGAGCATCGAAGACCTCGAGGAACGGATTGGAGGCGTTGCGTCGGATCCGTTGATACAGACTGCGGCGCCGGTTGCCGTCGAGCGGGCCGACCGGTCCGCCCCCTTCGGTCTTCGCCGTGTGGTAGACGTCGATGCCCGGGCCCCCCATCGTCGGGTCGAGTTGGCCGGAGATGGCGAGGATCGAATCGCGGATCGCTTCGGCGTCGAGGCGGCGGAGCGGAGCGTGGGAGAGGAGCTCGTTGAGGGGATCAATCTGCGTGGCTTTGGGGGATGGTAGCGCCACACCCTGGAAGGCCCGGCTCATGACCATCTCCCGGAGGGCCCGCTTCACCGACCAGCCTTCATCAATGAATCGGCCGGCAAGCCAGTCGAGAAGCTCGGGGTGCGTGGGAGGGGTGCCGAGGCGACCAAAGTTGTCGGTCGTGGCGACGATCCCACGCCCGAAGAGATGGTGCCAGAGCCGGTTGACCATGACGCGGGCAAGGAGATCCCTCCCCGGCCCGACCGCCTCGTCGGCCAGTTGGAGCCGTCCGCTCGGTGCCTCCACGGCTTCGGCCTGGGCCGCAAAGGGCTCGCTACCGAACAGCGACAGCCCCCGGCGCGCCACCGGCGCGGCCGGGCGGGTGTGTTGGCCGCGGATGAAGAGCGCCTGGTCGTAACCGGCCGCCTCGAGGACGCCGGGAGCCCGACGGGGAACAGGAATGCTCCGTTCCAGAGCCCGATAGCGATCGACCCCTTCGCGCAGTGTGGGGAGCTCCCCGAGGGTCGTGGGCAGGAGCCCGCGGCGGATGAAAAAGTCGAGCAGCGCCCGACTATCGTCGTCGAGTGAGCCCTCTTGCCAGGCTAGGATCGTCGCGGCGAGGCGTGACTCCATCCGCTGCGCGAGATCAGCAGGGTCTGCTGGCACCTCTCCGGCGAGAAACGGAGCCGCCGCCAGAAACGTGTCGCGCGGCGGCTCGGGGGCATCTCCCTTCATCACGGCGGCGATTCCGAAAAACGCCCGCTCGGCCGGGTCGGTGACGAGCTCGACATACGCCGTCGCCCCGCGGCGGTAGTTCGTGTCGAGGCGGAGCCAGGCGAGGTCGTCACGATCGGGGCGGACGGCCGGGTAGATCCCACCATTGCCCAGCGGATAGTTCTCGATGACGAGCCGGGCGACGCTCCCGCGACCGAGGACGCGGAGAGAGACGCTGTCGGTGTCGATGACGAACCGGGGCGACTGATAGACCCCGGGCTGGCGACTGCTGAGCAGATGGGTGTGGATTCCGGCTGGAAGGATCCCCGTGATGACGCGATCGCCCTCGGCGGGAATGGCGAACGCCCCGTTGGCCGCCGGTTCGGCCGGGAGCCCCGTGCCATGGCGAAACCACGATCGATGGTCGGGCCCGCGCAGATCCCACAGCGGTGTGAGGGGGGCGTTGGCCGCGATCCTGGCGCGCTTGTCACCGTCGAGCGCGGCGACGAGCGTGCTCCAGGTGGCGGACCATGCTTCCGGCGGCGCGGCGGTGAGTGTCGCCCAAGCATGGAGTGGGCTGGCGGCATCGCCCCCGGCCTCGGCCAGGGGGGCCGCGAGTGGATCCCCGGTTGCCACGCTGGCATTCAGCAGCGCCGCAGAGAGCCGCTGGCGCTGGTCGCGGAGTCGGGCGAGGGCGTCGCGCGTCGCCCCGTCGAGCGTTGCCATGAGCTCGTCGTCGGTCACCCCTTCCGGGCCGGCCTGGAACGACGCCGCCACTTCGTCGGCCGACAGGGCCCGGTCATACGCCCGGGCCTCGTCGATTTCGCCGGCCAGCGGCGGATTGATGTCGGAGAGCCGCTGACCGAAGAGGAATCGGGCGCTGCCGGCCTTGAATGTCCAGAGCGTCCCCTTCGTGAAGGGCCCGCCATACGGCACGCCGTTGCGGTAGACGCGGATCGAATGGTCAGCCGCATAAATGATTGCCACGTGGACGAGCGTTCCCGGTCCGGCCGTCTCCTCCAGCCCCCCCGGATCCTGCGTGCGGTTGAAGAAGTCACTCCCCGCCAGCCAATGGCGCGGCGTGATCTCGCCAAAGACGATCGAATCGAAGAACCGACCCTCGGGAACATCAAGCCCGATCACTCCCCCGCCGCGCTGATCGAGATTGGCAAGCGTCAGCCAGGCTTCGAGCGTCTTCTCCACGAGATCGCGCGACAGCGCCTTCGTGCGCATGGTCGCCCCGACGCCGTCGAGGATCAGCCGGCCATCGCGAACGACCGCGCCCCCCAAAAGTTCGCCGTCGAGATTGCCGACGCTGTCGCGCGTGTCAGCGGAAAAGCTCCACCGCGCAAACGGTGCCGGAAGTGCAGCGCTGCCCGGCTCGCCGCCGCGGCGCTCGAGGGCCCGGGCCCGGGCCGGCCTTTCGATCGCCTCGATCGAAAGGCTCACGTCAGCGAGGTCTTTCCCCAGCACCGCGGCGCGCGCCTGTCGTGATCGTTGATCTTCAAGCCGCTTGGCAAAACGCCCTGCCGCGTCGAGCCACGCTGCCGCGAGCCCGGCCTTGATCGCAGACTTGAGCGCGGAAAGCTCGGCGTCGGCAGCCTCGAGGGCCTCCGGTCGGTCGAGGATCACCTGCCCTGGTCGGCTGCTGGCGAGGATCCCGTAGAGGGCATAGAAATCCTCCTGGGTGATGGCGTCAAACTTGTGATCGTGGCAGCGGGCGCAGGCGGCGGTGAGCCCGAAGAACGTCTTGGAATAGACATCGATCTGGTTCTCGATCACTTTCACCTGGTCGTCGAGGGCATCGACCGGTACGAAGCCGAGCTCGACCATTCGCATGTGCGCCGGGCCGATTGCCGATTCATTGAACCCCTCGGCGGCGTTCCAGCGCGGATTGGGAAGGAGGTCGCCGGCGATCTGCTCGCGCACGAGTTGGTCGTAAGGGAGATCGTCGTTGAACGCCCGGATGAGATAGTCGCGGTAGCGCCATGCATTGGGAAGCTCGGGGTCCCCCTGGCTGCCGTGCGACTCGCAGTAGCGGACGAGATCCATCCAGTGGCGCGCGAAGCGCTCGCCGAAGCGCGGGGAGGCGAGCAGCCGGTCGACGGCGGCCTCGTAGGCTGCCGGCGAAGGATCGGCGGTGAAGGCGATCACCTCCTCGGGACTGGGAGGGAGCCCGGTGAGGACGAACGACAGCCGCCGCAGGATCGCCGCCGGGGGAGCGACCGGGGCCGGCTCGAGGCCGGCGACGTCGAGTCGGGCGGCCAGAAAGCGATCGATCGGGTTGGCGGCCCAATCGGCGCGGCGTGCCGGAGGTGGCTGTTGGCGGTCAAGCGGTTGAACACTCCACCACTTGCGACGCTCGGCGAAATCGGCCGGGGCGGTGGTCGGGCCGACACCGGTGGGCTCACGCGGATCAGGGGCGCCGGCCGCGATCCAGGCGCTGAAGGCGGCGAGCGTGTCGTCGTCGAGGCGCTCCCCACCCTGCGGCATCTCGAGCCCGGGCAGGTCGTGTCGCAGGATGGCGAGGAGGCGGCTGTCCTGTGGAGCGCCGGGAACGAGGATCGCCCCCCCTGCCCCGCCGGTGCGCATTCCCTCGCGGTGGTCGAGGACGAGCCCCCCTTCCGCCACACCATCACTGCGGTGGCACTCCTGGCACCGCTCGACGAGCACCGGGCGGATTCGGGTTTCGAACAGATCGAGGGCGTCGTCGGCCCGCAGCCCTGCCGGCGCGATAGCGCCGATCACCATCGCCGCCCATAGGCCCGCGGCCAGGCAACGCTCGACGGCACGACCACCCCGGCCCGTTGAACAGCCCATCAACCGATTCCCCCGCTGAAGGCACGCTTCGGCAGGCGATGCCGGTTCGGATCGCCCGCTACACTCTTTTTCATCATATCCTCCCCCGCTCCCTTCCCCGAGGGCTTCTTCACATGCGGATCGTCTCGCTCCTGCCGAGCGCTACCGAGATCGTCTGCGAGCTCGGGCTCCGCGAGTCGCTCGTCGGCGTAACCCACGAATGCGACCATCCGGAGGGGGTCCGCGGCCTGCCCCGCGTGACGCAGACGCTCATTCCCACCGACGCGACGAGCCGGGAGATCGACGAGCTCGTCCGCGAGCGTCTTCGCTCGAAGCGGGCGCTCTACGAGCTCGATTTGGCGGTGCTCAACCATCTCGCCCCCGATCTCATCGTCACCCAGGCGCTGTGCGATGTCTGCGCGGTCGCTGAAGCGGAGGTGACCGCGGCGGCGTGTCGGTTGCCGGGGAATCCGCGCGTCGTCAATCTCGAGCCGGCGAGTCTTGCCGAGGTGCTCACGAGTCTTCAGACGGTGGCCGACGCGGCCGGCGTTCCGGAGCTTGGCCGGGCGGCTGTGGCGCGATTGCAGGGGCGGATCGATGCGGTCGCGGCCCGTTCTGCGGGTGTAACGCGGCCGCCGCGTGTCATGCTCCTGGAATGGATCGATCCCCCCTTCACGGCCGGCCACTGGTCCCCCGGGATCGTCGGCCTCGCCGGTGGCCGGGAGGTTGTAGGGCGCGAGGGGGAGAAGTCGCGGTCGATCCCCTGGGAGGAGATCGTGGCTGCCGATCCGGAGGTGCTCGTGATCGCCTGCTGCGGGTTTGATATGTCCCGCACCCGGCAGGATCTCCCCATCCTGCTCGCCCAGCCCGGGTTCCGCACGCTGGCCTGCGTCCGCGACGAGCGGGTTTATCTGTTCGATGGCAATGCCTTTTTCAGCCGCCCCGGCCCGCGCTTGGTCGAGAGCCTCGAGATCCTCGCCCACGCCCTCCATCCGGCGATCCATCCCCTCCCGGCCGGGCTGGGGCCAGCGGAGCGCCTCACCGCCGCCGAGCTCGGCGGCTGAACAGTGCGTTCCCATCCCTGACTCGTGAAGACCCCCAGCGGCGGGGCAGCAATCCTTGAACTATGATTCAAAAACGCGGGGATTGCAGAGGTGGGGATTGAAGCGGCGGGGGCGTTGAAACGATTTCCCCCCGCCGTCCGTTCTCCGCGAGAACTCCTGCGCGCTTTCAGCCGCGGAGCATCGATTCCATGTCGAAGGGATTTTCATGTCACGGCATCAGCAGTCGCTTTTTCCCAGCGCGGCGCCCGAACCGCGCGACGGTCGGAGGCTTGTCGTAGGCTTGGCGGTCATGGGGATGACCGTGGCTTTCTGGAGTGCGAGCGGCCGGGCCGGCGAGGTCGGCTTCGTGGAGGAGTTTGCGCTCGCCGAGGATCGTGAGGCGGTGCTATCGCGGCTCGTGCCGGGGACGGAAGAGTACTTTTATTTCCACGCGCTCCATCGGCTCAACACGGAGCGGTATGCCGAGATCGAGCCAATCCTGGCCGAGTGGGTGAAGGCCCATGGCGAGACGGCGCGGGTGTGGGAGATTCGCTCGCGGCGCGCGCTGCTGACCTATTCCGCCGATCCCCTCGCGTCGATCGCCTATCTCGAGCGCCGGCTCGGCGTGGCCTATCCGCACGAGCGGATCGTCCCTGGGCTCGAGCCGCAACTGCCGACGGCGCTGGATGGGAAGCTCGTCTCGGCCGAGGCTTTTGCCGCGCGGGCCCAAGCCCAGGCCCCCGGCACGCTCGAAGGCTACGAGGATGTCGCCCTCGACCGGCTCTGCAAGGAAGCCGCAACACTCGATCCGCTCCGCCGCCGCCAGCTCCTCGCCAGGCTTGTGCGCCCCGACCACGAGGGGCTCGAGAAACTGATTGCCGCTGATCTCGATGCGCCAGACTCGGCCGGCTTCGGATCGCTGCCAATCCATCGGCTTCTCACCCTAGCCCAGCTCGACGCGCTGGCCCTCCTCAAGCCGGAGCTCATTGAGCATCCCGCCTTTGTGGCCGCGATGCTCCAAAAGCTCCAGCCGGGGGCCGACGACGACTGGCGCAGCGACCCGGGCGTGAAGCGCGCCTACCTCGAGCGCTTGAGAGCTTTTACAAATCGGCTCGGGCCGGTTCACAACTCCCTCAAGGCCCATGTTCGCTATCACCTCCTCGTGCACGACCTCAGCGAAGGGAAGTGGAACAAGGCTGCGCTGCTGGAGTATCTGAAGCTGCCGCGGCCGCAGGGCTACGTGGCGCCGAAGCTCTTGGCCAGCGACGCCGCGCGCGCCTTCCCCTGCCAGCTCGGGATGGCGTTTGAAGGCTCGCTCCTGCCGCCGATCGGCAACGACGAGCCGCTCGTCCGCACGCTGCTGGCCCACTTCCTCGTCGACGCGGCCGACACGCGCGAGTTTGTTCCCCTGATCGAAGGGGAGTATCTCGCCCGGCTGTTTGCCGAGACGAAGCTGACAAGCGGCCTCGGCGACCGTGACAAGCATGCGGCGGTCCTCGGCCCGGCGGCCTACCGGGCCCTCCGCGACCGGGTGGAGATCGAGTTTCTCCCCACGAATGCCAGCGTCTTCCGGGCCGGCGACCCGGTGGCCCTCGATCTGGCCGTGAAGAATGTCCCGGAATTGTCGGTGCGGATCTTCGCGATCAACGCGCTGGGGCACTTCCGTCGGAATCTCAAGGAGATCGACACCGACATCCCGCTCGACGGCCTGACGCCAACCGTCGAGCTCGTCATCCCCTTCAACGACGACGCGCTCCTGCGGCGCGTCCGCCATCTCGATCTCCCCCAGCTTTCGCAGCCGGGGGTGTATGTGATCGACTTCGTCGGCAACGGCCGGTCGAGCCGGGCCTTGGTTCGGAAGGGGCGGCTGCGGCCGCTCGTCGTTGGCACGGCTTCCGGTCAGCGGTTCACGATCCTCGACGACGCCGGGAAGAAGGTCATGAAGGCGCGGCTGTTCCTCGAGGGGCAGGAGTATTCAAGCGCCGACGACGGCACGATCCTCGTCCCCTTCAGTACAGCCCCCGGCCGCAAGCCGGTGGTGGTGACGGCGACGGTGCCGGCGGGCGATGGCATGGCCGAGATCACGAGCCTCGACCTCTTCGATCACGCCGGCGAATCGCACGAGCTCCGCGCCGGGATCCACGTCGACCGGGAGAGCCTGCGGACGCGGGCCACGGCCGAGGTGCTCGTGCGCCCCGCGCTGCTGATCAACGGCCGGCCAGTGTCGATTGAGGCGCTTGAGTCGCCGAAGCTGACGATCCAATCGGTCGATCTCGACGGCGTGCCGGCACTCAAGGAGGTGCTCGATTTCGAGCTCTTCGAAGACCGGGAACGGGCCTACGAGTTTCTCGTCCCCCAGCGGCTCGCGAGCGTCACCTTCACCCTGTCGGGCAAGGTCAAGCGACTGACCGCCGGCGGAGAGCCTCTGGAGCTCAGCGCGAGTCAGACGTTTGCCGTCAACGCGATCGACCGCACCGACAAGGTCGAGGATCTGTTTCTCGTCCGCTCCGGCGACCGGACGTTTGTCGAAGTCCGTGGGAAGACGGGGGAGCCGCGGCCGTCGCGCCCCGTCACGGTCACGCTTCATGCGCGCGACTTCCGCCCCCCGGCCTCGTTCACGCTCAAGACCGATAGGCAAGGGGCGATCGATCTCGGCGTGCTCCCCACAACTGGGCCCGGCGCCATCGACACGATCACCGCCCAGGGCCCCGAGGGGACTTCCCACACCTGGCCCCTCCTCCCCGATCGGGTCGCGTTCCAGGAGTCGATTCATGGGATGGTTGGCGCGCCGGTGCGCGTGCCGTATCTGCCGCGGGGCATTTCCCGCACAGGTCTGGCGGCTGAAAGGCCAGCGCGCGACGACGTTGCGCTGTTGGAACTGCGGGGCGGCAGTTATTCGATCGACCGCTTCTCGCATCTCGCCGTCGAGGATGGGGATCTCGTTCTGTCCGATCTTCCTGGCGGCGATTTCGCGCTGGTTGTGAAGGGGGCAGAGAGCCGGATCATGGTCCGGATCACCGCCGGAGCGCGCGTCGACGATTTGTATGTGGGGCCGTTCCGGCAGCTCGAGGCGCCGAGGCTTTTGCCGACGGCCATCGAGCGGATCGGGCCGGAGGGGGCTGATCTCGTTGTGCAACTGAAAGCCGCCAACCCGTTCACGCGGGTTCACGTCATCGCCACCCGGATGGCGCCCGACTTCGATCTGTTTGGGAGTCTTGCGAAGATCCGCGGCGCGGAGCCGTGGGTCTATGCCCAGGGGGCCTCCACCTCGGCGTATGTCAGCGGCCGGAATCTTGGCGACGAGATCAGTTACATTCTTCGGCGCCGTGGGCAGACTCCGTATGCCGGGGCGATGGTCGACCGGCCGAGCCTCCTCCTCCATCCCTGGGCGATCGACGACACGCAGACTGCCAAGCAGGACGCCGAGGCGGGAGATGAGTTTGGGCGTGCCGAGCCGCCGCCGGCGAGCATGGCGGCGGCGGCCGATCAGGCCAAGGCAGCGGGAGCGAGCGCGACGGAGAGCTTTTCGGATCTCGACTTTCTCGCCGACGGTGGGTTTGTCTTGGCGAACCTTGTTCCGGCCGCCGACGGCACGATCCGGATCCCGCTTGAGAAGCTTGGCGTTCATCAGGAGGTGACGGTTGTTGTCGTCGACCCGACGCAGACACTCGTTCGCAGCGTGGCCCTCCCTGCCGTGTCCCCTCTGCTTGCCGACCTGCGCCTCCGCACGCCGCTTGACCCTCAAAAACACTTCGTCCAGCAACAGAAAGTGACGCTCGTCGAGCCGGGGAAGGCCGACGGAAAAGATTTTGAATTGGCGGATGTCGCCGTGAGCCGGTTCGAGGCTTATGACAGCCTCGCGAAGGTCTATGCACTGTATGGGGCGCTTACGAAGAGCCCCGATCTGGCGACGTTTTCCTTTCTTCTGCGGTGGCCGAAGCTCGACGACGTGGAGAAGAAGAAGCTCTATTCCGAGCATGCCTGCCACGAGTTGAATCTGTTCCTGTTCAAGAAGGATCCGGCGTTTTTCCGCGCGGTCGTTTTGCCGGGACTGCAGACGAAGAAGGACCGGACGTTCATCGATCGATGGCTCCTCGAGGACGATCTCACGGTCTATCTCGAGCCGTGGGCCTACGGGCAGCTCAACACGATCGAGCGCGTCCTCCTCGCCGATCGCTTTGCCGCCGACCGGCCGCGGACGGAGCGCCATCTCGCCGATTCTCTCGCCCTTCTTCCCCCCGACACCGAGCGCCGCCGATCGCTGTTCGAGGCCGCCGTCGCCGCCAGGTCGCTCGACACGGCCGATGCGTTCGGCACCGTGGCGGCAGTGAGGCTGTTGATGGAGAAGTCAGCCATCGACCGGCTGAGCGTTGTCAGTGCCGAGGCTGGCAAGCCGATGGCGGCCAATGCGCCGGCGGGATTTGCGGGGGGATTCGGGGGTGATGGTCGGGCGTTGCCAGGGGGTGCCCCACGCGACGCCTACCTCGACGACAAAGCCACCGATCGAGACTCCTTGTCGAGAAAATCGCTCGAGCTCGGCAGTCTCCGCCAGGATGCAAAAAATGAGATCAAGGAACGCTTGGGGCGAAAGCTCTCGGAGCGGGAGACTCGTGACGGTGAGAAGCAGCAGGCCAACGGCAGGGATGAGAAGGCTGCCCGCTTCTTTCGGGAAGAGAACGCCTTCGGCCTCCCCTCCCTCTACCGAACCCTCGCCCCAACGAAGGAATGGGCCGAGAACAACTACCGCCATCTGCGCTTGGCCGTGCAGGATGCGAATCTCGTCGGGCCGGGCCGCTTCTGGCTCGATTATGCCAATCGCGATCCCGCTCTTCCCTTTCGCTCGATTCACTTCCCGGAGGCGACGCGAAACTTCACCGAGATGGTGGTCGCCCTGGCCCTCCTCGATCTGCCGCTGGATTCGCCGGCCCACGAGACGGCATTCGACGGCGGGCGGATGACGCTCAAGGCGGGTGGGCCGCTGATCGCCTTTCACGAGGAGACGGTAGCAGTCGACGCCGCGGAGAAGCCCGGCAGCATCCTTGTCAGCCAGAACTTCCTCCGCCAGTCGGAGCGGCAGGAGATCGTTGCCGGGGAGCCACGCGACAAGTTCGTCAGCGGCGAGTTTTTAACCCATGTCGTCTACACGGCGCAGGTCGTGGTCACCAATCCCACCTCGTCGCGGCAGCGGATTTCGGTGCTCCTCCAGATCCCGGCCGGGGCTCTGCCGGTGCTGGGGGGGAAGGCAACGCGGAGCGTGCCGCTGGTCCTCGAGCCCTACAACGTCCACGCGCTGGAATACAGTTTTTACTTTCCAGCAGCCGGGGAGTTTTCCCACTATCCAGTCCACGTCTCCTCCGGTGAGGCCCTCGTCGCTTTCGTGCCGCCGGTTCTGTTCACCGTTGTCGACAGGCCGTCGCGCCCCGACGAGCAGTCGTGGGCCGCGGTGTCGCAGGAGGGGACTGACGAGCAAGTGCTCGAGTACCTCGACACGCACAACGTCGAGAGCCTCAATCTCGATTTGGTGGCCTGGCGGATGAAAAATGTGGCGATGTTCCGCAAGGTGATCGATCGGCTCACCGCCCGGCACCGCTTCCAGCCGACCCTCTGGTCGTATGGCCTGATGCACAACGATCCCGATGCGATCCGCACCTGGCTTTTCCACCAAAGCGCCTTCGTGAGCGAGCTTGGTGGCCGGCTCCAGGGGGGGCTTTTGGAGGTCGACTCCAGCGCCCGGCGCAGTTACGAGCACCTCGAATACGCGCCGCTGGTCAATGCCCGGCAATTCCAGCTCGGGGGGCAGCGCCAGATCGTCAACGAGCGCTTTCACGCCCAATACCACCGCTTCCTCTCTGAGCTGGCCCACGCCAAATCCCTCTCCGACGACGATCGGCTGGAGGTCGTTCACTATCTCCTCACCCAGGATCGGATCGAGGAAGCGACGCGCTGGTTCGCAGGGATCCGTCCGGACGGCACCGCGACGCGGATGCAGGCCGACTACGCGGCGGCGGTCCTTGCCCTCCATGCCGGCGACGGCGTGCGCGCGAAGGCGATTGCGGCCCCGCATGTCATCGCGGGGATCGATCGCTGGCGGCGCCGGTTCGAGCTGATCATCGCGCAGGTCGACGAAGCGGCGGGGAAGGCGGGGGCAGCGGTCCTCGATCCCCTCGACCGGGAGCAGCAGCAGGGGGAGCTGGCGGCGAAGAGCCCGAGCCTCGAGCTGCGGATCGTGGGGGATTCCCTCCAGCTCGACCACCGCAATCTCGCCGCCGCGACGGTCAATCTCTACGAGATCGATCTCGAGGTCCTCTTCAGTCGCAATCCGTTCGCCGGGAGCTTTGCAGGGCAGTTCGGCTCGATTCGCCCCAACCGCACGCTCGACGTCGCCTTTGCCGCCGATGCTGCCTCGACGCGCGTGCCGCTCCCGGAAGAGCTCGTCCGCAAGAACCTCCTCGTCGAGGTGACGGCGGGGGGGATCACTCGGTCGCAGCCGTTCTTGTCGACCGGGCTCTCCGTGCGCGTTGTCGAGCCGTACGGGCAGGTGGCGGTGACGCGGGTCGCCGACGGCAGCCCGGTGGCGAAGGCCTACGTGAAGGTCTATGCCCGTCTCGACGACGGCAGCGTCGTGTTCTTCAAAGACGGCTTGAGCGATCTGCGCGGCCGCTTCGACTACGCGAGCCTCTCCACCGCCGACGCCCAGGCAGCGAAGCGGTTCGCGATCCTCGTCACGAGCCCCGAGGATGGCGCTGCGATTCGCGAAGCCGATGCGCCGGGGAGGT
>JBAWVV010000074.1:0-13865 GCA_037147115.1 Planctomycetia bacterium
CGAAATGAAAAGGTGTTGAAGTTTGGGGCTGGCATCGAGCCGCTCGTCATCGGCCGGCTCGCCGCGCTGCGGCTGCGGGACATCCTCGACGGCGAGGGGGAAGGGGCGCCGTGACGTGAGAAGGGAGGGCGGCTGCCGCGCGGCTGGCGATCAGCGCGGGGGCGCGTCCAGCCAGTTTGGACGGTGCTTACGTCACTTCTCCCCCTTGCCTCTCAGTATTGATGCCCTCTCCGCCGCAGCTTGACAGCCGGCTGCACGGCGGCGACCATGACACGTGAACATCCGTATCTTTCAGGGGAGCTTCCCGATGACCGCCGAGGCCCTTCGCGATTGGATGCAGCGCCGTCCCTTTCAGCCGTTTCGCATCACGATGTCGAGCGGCGACGCCTACGAGATCAGGCATCCCGAGATGGCCTTCCTCACCCGGGCTGAAGTCATCATCGGCCTGGGGGAACGGGGAGGAATCCCTTCCCGCCACCGCACGGTGTCGCTCCTCCACGTGACGGCCGCCGAGCCGATCGACTCGTCCGCCGCAGCCTGATCCCTCCTGCTCGATGTGGCTGCCTTGCCGCAAACTTGGCCGTGTAATACACTGTAATACATGGAAACAACACTCAACGTCCGGCTTCCGTCGGATCTGAAGCAGCAACTCGACGCCCTGAGTCGGCGGACGCACCGTTCTGCGAGCGAACTGGTGCGTGAGTCGCTGCGGCGCTACATCGCCAGCGAACAGATCGCCGCGGTCCGGAAGATGACGATGCCACTGGCCGAGGCTCAGGGATTTGTCACCGACGACGACATCTTCAAGGCCGTCTCGTGAGGGTGGTCCTCGACACGAACGTGCTGCTGGCGGGTTTCGCCACGCACGGGCTCTGCGAGGCGTTGCTGAAGATCGTCTATCGAGACCATACCGTGATCCTGTCGGAGCACATCCTCGACGAGGTGTCGCGGCACTTTTCCGGGAAGTTCAAGGCAACGAAGGCTCAGACCGAGTCGGTGGTCGGATTCCTGCGGTCGAGCAGCGAGATCGCGGAGCCGGCAGCGGTGCCGCGCGGCACACTCCGCGACAAGGACGACCTGCCGGTTTTGGGCACGGCGGTCGCCGGAGACGCTTCGTGCCTTGTCACCGGAGACCAGGAGCTTCTCGCCCTCGGCAGATTTCAGGCGGTCGACATCCTCTCGCCCCGTGCCTTTTATGACCGGCTCCGGGGGTGAGCCAGAGAGGGGCCAGCCACCAAACCTCGCTTGAAAAAGGCGCGGGCGAAGGGGGCCCCCTGACTTGAGAAGGGAGGGCCGTCGCTGCTCGGCTTGCCATCGGCCCCGGGCCAAAACGCCATTTCCGACAGGCCGTTGACGGGCCTCGGCCCCGGAGGCCGGGGGGCTCGCCAGGCAGGCACCTTGTCGGCCGGCGTTTTCGTGGTTCAATTGGGGTGGGAGAATCTCGTGGGGCTTCCTTCGGCGGCCGCGTCCGGCCCCGGGGCCAAGGCCCACCGGGGGGAAGTCGCTGGAGCGGCCCTTCCGATCGATCGGTCGATCGGGTCGGGCTCGGTCAGATCGGGCTTTTCCGGAAGCGTGAACAAAGGGCTCGCAATGCGTTCGACCGTCCTCGCCGTGGCAGCGCTTGCGTTCCTGCGGATCGTCATCGGCATGCACTTCTTCCTCGAGGGGATGAGCCACCTCCGCGACCCGTCGTGGTCGAGCGCCGGCTTCCGCCGGATTGCCGTCGGGCCGCTGGCCGAGAAATATCGGGCCGAGCTGCCGCAGACCGGCAACTGGGCCGGCACCCTCCGGGCTGTCGACGGCCGCGACACCGCCGAAGCCGTCGCCGACTGGAAGCAGAGCGTTGTTGATGGCTGGCAGGGCTTGCTCGCCCGCCGGGAAAAGCTCGTCCCCCTCGCCGCCGATCAACAGGCCGCCACGAAGGCCGCCCTCGACGCCGCCGCCGCGACGCTCGACGATGTGGTCGGCTCCTGGGGGGAGGATCTCGTCGATTACCGGCTCCAGGTGGCCCGCCTGGCCACCACCGAAAGCTCCCCCGCCAGCGCGGCCATTCCTTACGCCCGCGACCGGGTCGCGAAGAAGCGGAAGGAGCTCCTTTCCAAGGAAGCCGGCTGGATGCAGCAGGCCAGCGCCATCGGCGACAAGCTCGAAGGGGTTTGGAACGGCCTGCTCTCGGCCGAACAGATCGCCAAGGTGTCTGCCGCCGACGAGCCGAGCCCGCTGTGGAAGGCCGATCGCTTCGTGAGCTGGTCGCTGGTCACCATCGGGGCCTGTCTTGTGGTCGGATTTCTCGTCAAGTTCAACGCCATGGGGGCCGTCTTCTTTCTCGCCAGCGTCGTCGCTTCCCAGCCTTTCTGGGTGGCCGGGGCCCAGTCGACCTACGATCAGTGGGTTGAAATCGCGGCTCTCCTCGTCATGGCCTGCCTGCCGATCGGTGGCTGGAGCGGGCTCGATTACTTCCTCAAATCGTGCTGTGCCTCGTGGTGCGGCCCAAAACCACTCAAGGTGCGCGGATGAACCTGACGGAAGGCCAGAAGCAGATCGGCAAAGAGAACTTCAGCGATGTCGTCGAGATGACGCGCCGCGACTTCCTCGGCGGCACCGTCGCCGCGGGGCTCGCGTCGGGGGCCGGCCTCGGCTCGCTCTACTTCGGCTACGGCCGCAGCGTCGGCAACCCGCTGCGGGTTGGAGTCCTCGGCACCGGCGACGAGGGGAGCGTGCTCCTGGGCGCTCACACCCCCGACTACCTCCAGGTGGTCGCGATCGCCGACATTCGCCCCTACAACGTCTTTCGCGCCTTCCATGGCGACGTTTCGAGCCCCAGCGCCAACACCGCCCGACCGGGGCTGATGGCGAAGTACAAGTGGAAGACCGAGGACGAGGCGAAGAAAAACGTCAAGGTTTACGGGGCCTATCAGGATCTTCTTGCCGATCCCGACATCGAGGCGGTCGTCATCGCGCTGCCGCTCCATCTCCACTCCGTCGCCGCCATCCAGGCGATGCGGGCCGGGAAGCACGTGCTGACCGAGAAGCTGATGGGGCACTCGATCCACGAGTGCAAGGAGATGGGGCGAGTGTCGCGCGACACCGGCAAGATCCTCGCCACCGGCCATCAGCGCCACTACAGCATCCTCTACGACAACGCCGTCCACACGATCGGCAAGGCGAAACTCCTCGGCGATCTCCACTCGATCCGGGCCCAGTGGCACCGGGGTAATCTTCCCGGCAAGGATTCCTGGAAGCCGCCGATGCCGGGCGACGACGGGTCGCTGAAAAAGCTCGCCGGCTGGAAGAAGGATCTCGACAACGCCAAGCCGGCCGACATCGATTCGCTCCAAAAGCGGATCGCCCAGATGGAGGCCCAGATCCTCGACAAGGATGTCGACGCGGAGAAGTTTGGCTACACGCCGATGACCCTCGGCGACGGCTCGACGCGGACGCCACTCGAGGAATTGATCCGCTGGCGGCTCTGGAACCGCACCGGCGGCGGCCTGATGGCCGAGCTCGGCAGCCATCAGCTCGACGCGGCGGGGATCTTCGTTTCGGCGATGCGCGGCGACGGGCAGAAGGTGAAGCCGCTGACCGTGACGGCCGTCGGCAACCGGAGCATCTTCCCGGCCGACCGTGAGATCGACGACCACGTCTACTGCATGTACGAGTATCCGGCTCCGGGCTACGAGGAGGACAAGAACAAGAAGGTGGTCGTCACCTACTCCTCGATCAATGGCAACGGCTTCGGCGACTACGGCGAAGTGGTGATGGGGACGAAGGGGACCCTCGTCCTCGAACGCGAGCAGGAAGTGATGCTCTACAAGGACAGCGCCAAGGACACCCGCGTCACCGTCGCCAAGGCGAAGGACGGGGCCCCGACGCTCGACACCACCGAGAGCGGTGGCGGTGGCGGCAAGGCGGCGGCTGCCGGCCCCGGCGGCGATGGGGCTCCCCCGTCGCGTGGCTACACCGAAGAGATGGAGCACTGGGCCTGGTGCATCCGCAATCCGGCTCCCGAAAACCAGCCCCGCTGCAAGCCGGAGGTGGCGATCGCCGACGCCGTCATCGCCCTGGTGAGCAACATCGCCTTGGGCGATCCGGCCAAGGTGAGGATCGATTTCAAGCCCGAGTGGTTCGACATCGGCAGCGACGAGACCCCGGAAGGGGTGGTGCCGGACGTCAACCGCGACAAGTACAAGGCCTGAAAGAGACCCTGAAAAAGGCCGGAGCGGAATCCTGTCCCCTGTGGGGGCTGGACAGTTTCCGGCGGCGAAGAATAATCGAGCAAATCGCTTCCGAAAGGGGGCGGCAAGAACCTTGTGTCGCCGATTCTGGACGGCGGTGCTTCCTTTGGCGTGCGGGTGCTTCTGGCGGAGCAGCCCCGCGAAGGAGAGCTCTCATGCAGCTACGGACGAAGTCCAGACAGCCCCGTCGCGTCTCGATGGCGGCCATTCTTTCACTCGGGGCGTCGTGGGGCCTTTCGCTCCTCACGACCGCGTCGCTTATGGCCGTGGGGTGGCTCGGCCACGCCACCCACTGGACGTTCGGCCTGGCCGGCCATGCCGCGCCGCATGCCGAACATGGCGATGCCGGTGAGCACGCCGGCAGCGGCGCTGCCGGGGTGTCGGTCGATGGGCCCGATGATGCCGCGCCGGGGACGGTCCGGTTTTCCTCGCGCGAGGCGCTCGAGCGAACCGGGATCGAGGTCGTGCCGGTAGAGCGGCGGCCGATGGTGAGTGAGCTTGAGGTGGCTGGCGTTGTCGACTACGACGAGCGCCGCACCGCCCAGCTTTCGTCGCGCGTCGGCGGGAGCATCTGGCGCGTCGAGAAGCATCTTGGCGACGTTGTCCGCAAAGGAGAGGTGCTCCTCGTCATCGACAGCCAGGAAGTGGGCCGGCTGAAGGCCGAGTTTCTCAATGCCCTGGTGACGTTTGAATCGCGGCGCGAGCAGATGGCGATCCTCGAGGAGGTGCAAGGGGCCGTCATGGGCCGGCAGCTCCGCGAGGCCCGGGCGGCGCTCCGCGAAGCCCGGATTCACCTTGTCAACGATGAACAGGCGCTGGTGAATCTCGGCCTCCCCGTGGCGATCGCCGACTACGAGGCGCTCGTCGACGAGGCCCGGGCCGAGCGGATCCGCACCGTCGGCCTCCCGAAGGGCCTGCTCACCGAGCTCAATGACGACGTCGTGACGTCGAATCTTCTCCCCCTCGCCGCGCCGTTTGACGGCATCGTCGTCGGCCGCGACGCGGTGGTCGGCGAGGTGGTCGAGGCAGCCAAGCCGATCTTCGAGGTGGCGGATGTCTCGCGGATGATCCTCGCGCTCAAAGTCGACAAAGAGGATACCGGCAAGGTGGCGATCGGCCAGCCGGTCCGCTTCCGCCCCGACGGCTCCGACGAGGAATACTTCAGCCGTATCACCTGGATCTCCACCGAGGTCGATCAGGCGACCCGCACGCTCCAGGTGAGGGCGGAGGTTGACAACATCCAGACGCTCCCCGCCGCCACCCAAGCCGGCCTCCGGGCCCACACCTTCGGCAGCGGCAAAATCGAGATCGACCGCCGCGGCACCGCGATCGTCGTCCCCTCGCAGAGCGTCCAGTGGGATGGCAGCCGGTGGGTGGTGTTTGTCCCCGCGGGCGACGTGGCCTTCACGGCCTGCGAGGTTCAGCCCGGCGTTCGCGAGGGGAATGTCGTGGAGATCGTCGGCGACCCGTCGGGGGGCGTGCTCGAGCGGGTCGTGGGGGCAGGGAGCCATGTCCTCAAAAGCCAAGTGCTCCTGGAGCGGATTGAGTCGGGGGAGCTGTGAACGGCGTAGACCTTCGCGTCGATGGCGCGGGCCTGTCGCTTTTGCCTTCAATCCCGTCCTGAATCCCCTCACCCCCCTTCCCCATCATGCTCGACTCCATCATTGCCTGGTCGTTGTCGCGGCGCCTGATGGTCCTCCTCGGCGCGGCGGTTGTTTGCCTCATCGGCTGGGTGGCCGTCCGTGGGCTGGTCATCGACGCCTTCCCCGACACCACGCCGGTGCAGGTGCAGATCAACACCGTCGCTGCGGGGATGGTGGCCGAGGAGGTGGAGCGGCAGATCACCTTCCCGGTGGAGCTGGCGATGGGGGGGATGCCGGGGCTCGAAGACATCCGCAGCGCCAGCATGTTCGGCCTCTCGGTCGTGATCGTCACCTTCCGCGACGGCACCGACATCTACTTCGCCCGCCAGCTCATCAACGAGCGTCTGGGAACCGTCGAGGTGCCGCCGGGGGTGGCCCGGCCGGAGATGGGGCCGGTCTCGACTGGCTTGGGCGAGGTGTTTCACTACCTCCTCGTGCCCAAGGGAATGAGCCTGACCGACGTCAAGACGCTCCAGGAATGGACCCTCAAGCCGGCCCTGCGGGCGGTGCCCGGCGTGGCCGAGGTGAATGCCTGGGGGGGGCTCAACAAGCAGTATCAGATCCGGGTCGATCCGGGGCTGTTGCGCCGCTACGACCTCTCCTTCGATCAGGTCGTGGAGGCGGTGCCGCGCAACAACTTCAACGTCGGCGGCGGCTCGATCGACCGCTCCGGCGACGCGGTGCTCGTGTACGGCGTTGGCCGGACGGTCGATCCGGAGCAGATCGGCCGGATCGTCATCGCCTCGCGCGACGGCGTCCCGATCCGGATCCGCGATGTCGGCGAGGTGTTCATCGGCCATGAGATCCGCAAGGGGGCGGTGACGGCCGGCGGCGAGGGGGAGGTGGTCCTCGGCCTCGGCTTCATGCTCATGGGGGAGAACAGCTACGCCGTCACGACGCGCCTGCGCGACCGGTTCGAGAAGCTCCTCCGCACGCTGCCTGAAGGCGTGGAGGCGAAGGTCGTCTACGACCGCACGAAGCTCATCGACCGGGTGATCGCCACGGTGCGGCAAAACCTCCTCGAGGGGGCGTTCCTCGTCGTTGTCATCCTCTACGTGATGCTCGGCAATCTCCGCGCCGGCCTGGTGGCCGCCACGGCGATCCCGCTGTCGATGATGTTCGGCTTCATCGGCATGTGGCAGGCGGGGATCGCCGCCAGCCTCCTGTCGCTCGGGGCGATCGACTTCGGGATCGTCGTCGATTCCTCCGTCGTCGTCATCGAGAGCATCCTCGAGAAGATCGCCCACCATCCCGGAGCGACCGGCGCCGCCCGCCTCAAGCTCGTCATGGAAGCAACCAGCGCCGTCAAGAAGCCGGCCTGCTTCGGGCAGCTGATCATCATGATCGTTTACATCCCGATCCTGTCGCTGGAGGGCGTCGAGGGGAAGATGTTTCGGCCGATGGCGCTGACGGTGATCTTCATCCTCATCGGGTCGCTTGTCCTCTCGCTCACCGTCGTGCCGGTGTTGTCGAGTATCTTCCTCCCGAAGCGCGTCGACGCGCATGACGTGTTCCTCGTCCGCTTCCTCCGCTGGGCCTACCGCCCCGCCCTGCGGGCCTGCCTGTCGGCCCGGGGGACGCTTGCCATGGCTGCCACGGCCCTCCTCTTCATCACCTTCCTGCGGGCCGCGACGCTGGGGACGGAGTTTGTGCCGAAGCTCTCCGAGGGGGATATCGTCCTCGGCATCATTCGGGCGCCGGGAACGAGCCTCGAGGAGTCGGCCCGGATGAACACCCGGATCGAGAAGGCCCTCCTCGACGCCTTCCCGAATGAGGTTGCCGCGGTGTGGAGCCGCGGTGGCACGCCGGAGGTGGCCACCGACGCCGGCGCCATCGAAGGGACGGATGTGTTCATTGCCCTGCGCCCCCGCGAGGAGTGGAAGGCAGCCCGGACGCAGGTCGGCCTGGTCGAGGCGATGAACGGAATCGTCGAGGGGATCCCGGGGCAGATCATCTGGTTCACCCAGCCGATCGAGCAGCGGATCAACGAGATGGTGTCGGGGGTGCGGGCCGACATCGCCGTGAAGGTGTTTGGTACCGATCTCGACCAGCTTGTCACCAAGGCCAACGAGGTGGCGGCGGTGATCCGCAAGGTGCCGGGGGGGGCCGACGTCGCCGTCGAGCAGGTCGCCGGCCAACCGATCCTCAAAGTCGCCGTTCGCCAGGACGAGATCGCCCGCTACGGGATCTCCGCCAAGGAGGTTCTCGACGTCATCGAGAGCGTCGGCGGCAAGGCCGTTGGCCAGATCGTCGAGGGGCAATTCCGCTTCCCGATCGTCGTCCGCCTCCCGGAGGCCCTTCGCACCGGCCCCGAGGCGCTGGCCACCATTCCGCTCCGTTCCCCGGCCGGCGAGATCGTCCCCTTAGGCCGGATCGCCGACATCGACACGATCCTCGGGCCGAAATATGTGACGCGCGAGTGGAGCGAGCGGCGCGTCGTTGTGCAGTGCAACGTCCGCGGCCGCGACGTGGGGGGATTTGTTGCCGAGGCACAAGGGGCGATCGCCGCGGCCGTCGAGCTCCCCGAAGAGCAGTTTCGGCTCGTGTGGGGCGGGCAGTTTGAGAACATGCAGCGGGCCCAGAAGCGGCTGGCGATCGTCGTGCCGCTGGCCCTCCTCCTCATCATCGCCCTGCTCCATCTCACCTACCGCAACGTCGCCGACACCACACTCCTCTTCGTGAGCGTGCCGTTTGCGTGTGTCGGCGGCATCTGGGCGCTCGCCGCCCGGGAGATGCCGCTGTCGATCTCGGCGGCGGTGGGGTTCATCACGCTCTCGGGCGTCTCGGTGCTCAACGGGATGGTGCTTGCCAGCGCCCTCCGCGAGCGGCTTGCCCGTGGCACCTCCCGCGACGTGGCGATCGAGGAGACGGCTTCGGCGTCGCTCCGCACGATCGTGATGACGGCGCTCGTGGCAAGCCTCGGATTTATCCCGATGGCCGTCAGCGAAGGAACCGGCGCCGAGGTGCAGCGGCCGCTCGCCACGGTCGTCATCGGCGGCGTGATCACGAGCACGCTCTACACGCTCTTTGTCCTCCCGGCGCTCTATCGGCTCGTCCTCGGCGTCCAGCCGGCGCCTCTGCTCCCCAAGGAATGGGCCGCCAAAGACTGACCGTGTCCCTCACTCAACCGCGGCGTGACGGATGACAAACTCGACGACCGGCGTCGGATCGTCGAGGCCGTGGGGATGGTGGCCGATCCCCGGCTTGTGGATCACTTCGATCGTACCCCCGAGGGCCCGGTAGCGCTCTGCGACAACGAGCCCATTCTCCTCCGGCGGGACGACATCGTCGGCATCGCCGACGACATGGATCAGAGCCACGCCGGCTTTTGCGAGGGGCGCGAGCGTGTCGACCGGGTTCCCCGTCCAGGCAAGCGCTGCGGCGTCGTCGGCGAAGCCGTAGAGCTTCTTCACCTCGGCCCAGTCGCCGGCGCTCCCCTTTCCCTTCCTGCCGGCCGCCACTCCGCCCGGCCAGCTGCGGATGTCACACACCCCGGCGTCGCCGTAGATCACACTCACCTTGTTGGGATGGTCGGCGGCGAAGCGGTGGGCGTAGAGGCTGCCGCGGGAGATGCCGATCAGGGCCGGCCGGGGGCTGAGCCCGCGGCGGACGAGCTCGCCGTGGAAGCGGGCGAGCTTCGCCACGGCGGCCGGCGAACCGAAGGTGTTGCCGACGTCGAGAAACGCATGGTGGAAGCCGCGGGCGACAAGCGCCGGCGCCGCGCAGCGCTCCGTGAAGGCATCCGGGAACATCAGGCACCAGCTCCAGGGATTCCCGGGAAGCGGAGTCGCGGGGACGACGACCCAGGCTTCGGCCCCCTCAAACTGGAAGCGCTGGCGGGCGTGGCCGTGCCACTGGTCGACCGTGGCCCCGGGGAAGTCGAGGTCGACGGCGCCGGCCGCCGTGGCCATCGTCGAGGCCAGAGCAAGGAGGGCGAAGAGAGATCGGAGAGAGCAGCGGCGGTGCATGGGGGGTCCGTGGGGCTGTGGTGGAAGGGCTCTCCCTTGTCAGCCGATGTCGAAGAGGCGCGGGAGCGGGGCATCGGCGGGAAGGGCGAGGATCGTTCGCAGCTCGGCGAGCTCGTCGTCGTCGAGCGACACGAACACGACCGGATCCTGGACGAGGTCGGGGTTGACGAGCCGGTAGCCGGAGACTTTTCCCTCCGCGACGATCGGGGCCCGGCCGTAGCCATGCATCATCCAATCGACCGGGCCGAAGAAGTCGGCCAGCGTGATCGCGGGAGGGAGCGGCCGGCGGACGAAGTAGAGCTCGACGCAGGTCTTCCAGAAGTGGGGGACGAACTTCTCACCGACATCGGCGATCCCGTAGCGATCGCGGTTGGTGCCAGCGAGGCAGGTGGGCAGGGCGACAAGCGGGCCCCCACGTCGCAGGCTCCCGCGCTCGAGCGCCGCGCCGAGATTTTCGAGGAAGTCGGCGCTGAAGCAGTCGTCGCAGATGATCGTCAGGTGGGAAAGATCGATGCCGGCGGGAGCCGCGGCCCCCGCCCCTTGCGTGGCATCACCTTGCGTGGCATCACCTTCTGTGGCCTCACCTTGCTTCGCGCCGCCGAGGATCGCGGCGGCGAACTGCTCGCACGGAATCGAATAGCTCTGGATCTCCTCCGGCAGGCCATGGCCGAGGACAACGACGGTGGTCGGCTTGCGGTCGCTGGCGGCCTTCTGGACCGCGGCGAGGAAGCCCGCGGCGGTGGCCTGTTTCGTGTCGGGGCCGGTGGGCCCCCCCTGCCCCTGCTTCCAGACCGTTGCCTCGGCGTCGTAGGCCCCGGCGATCGTCGTGATCTCCTTCGGGTCGAGGCCGCGGTCGGGATCGAGAAGGCCGATCACCCTTTGCCCTTCACCGACGACAACGTCCGCGGCATGTTTGTCGCGCATCCGGAGGATGAAGTCGGCAAGGCGGGCGAGCGTCTCGGTCCGGTCGGCGGCCTCGAGGGGCGCAAGTGCCGCGGCGTGGCGCGTGGCGAGGAGCCAGAGCGTCGGCTCGATCTGCCGGTATTCGCGGTCGGTCGCTTCCAGCCGGTCGCGGATCCGCGGCGAATCGTCGCGGGAGAATGCGGCGAAGGCAGCCGCGGCGGCCGCATCAGGCTGTGCGGCCAGCGTCGTGCGGGGAATAACGCCTCTGGATGCGACGGCCATCAGCAACAAGGTGCACCAGCAAGGGATGCGCAAGGCTGCCGCGCTTTGAACACGAAAGGGAAACACGTGGAGGGGAGTCGTTTGGATCACGGAGACGGACCGGGAACAGGAGCGGAGGGCTGGGAACCGACGTGATGTCTGCGGAGGCGTGTCACTGCTGTAGGTCAGGGAACTTCCGCAGCGTGCAAGGCTCGCAGAAGTCATTGCCCCCGCGCACCGAGTAACCGCCTTCGGCGAGCGGGATGACGGCGCCGCATCCGGAGCAATTCGTCGGTTCAAGGGGGGCGGGTTTTTCGGCCTTTTTGAAATTGTACTGATTCGTGCCAACGAAGACGACCATCTTCGGTTCGATGTCATCACGGCACTCACGGCAATCCTGCCAGCGTTCTTCATGGCCTTCGCTGTGGTGCTTGCCGCCGGCATGCCCATGCGACCATTGGGTTCGACCACCGGCGGTGGGCTGTCGAGGTGCGGGAGCACGCGATCACGCCATGGTGGAACCGCTCCGTTCCCGCCGGTTTCACCGGCAGTTGGCGTATGGTCACCGCCTTTTGGGCCGCCGGATTCGAAAACGGGGAGTCTGCTGTAAAGAAGCTGGTCGCGATACTTTGCGGCCGGTAAACTCCGGCCTCGCATGTCGCTCACCTCACTCACCACCACTGGCATCATCGGCATCGGCCTGATGGGCAGCGCCGTGATGAAACGCACCGGCGCGGCCTGTGGCTGGGATCTCGATGCGGCACGCTGCGTGAATGCGACGACTGCCGACGACGTTTTTGGCCGCTGCGAGGTCGTTTTTCTCTGCCTGCCGAATTCCAAGATCGTGCGCGAGGTTTTGCGGAGCGCGACGCTGAAGCACGGACTCATCGTGATCGACACCACGACCGGCGATCCAGCCGAAATGGCCGCGCTTGGAGTCACGCTGGCCGAACAAGGAATCCACTACCTCGATGCGACGATTTCCGGCAGCAGCGACCAACTGGCTGCGGGCGATGTGCTGGTGATGGCGGGCGGTGACGTGAATGTTTTCGAGCGTTGCCGGGAGCTGTTCGCCAAATTTGCCAGCGATGCCGTTTACACCGGTCCCTGTGGAAGCGGTGCGAAGATGAAGCTCATCACGAACCTCGTCCTCGGCCTCAACCGCGCCGCCCTGGCCGAAGGACTCGTTTTCGCCAACGAACTCGGCGTGGAGGGAAAGCAGGCGCTCGACGTTCTGCGCCGCAGCATGGCCTACTCCAGCATCATGGACACGAAGGGCGAAAAGATGCTCGCGCGTGATTTCACGCCGCAGGCGAAGCTCTCGCAGCATTTGAAGGACGTGCGCCTCATGCTCGCCGCCAGCTCCATCCCGCTGCCACTGAGCGAAACCCATCGCGCCCTGCTCGAAAAGGCCGAGACGCTCGGTTTTGGCGGGGCGGACAACAGCGCTGTCATTGAAGCCATTTCAAACCCATGACCGCACGCCAACGCTCCCTCGTTCTCGTCACGAGTTTCCTGGCGCTCGTCTTTGATGGGGTGGAACTGGGCTTGATGCCAGTCGCTTCACTGTCGGTGTCGAAAAGCCTGCTCGGCACCGCCTTCACCCCAGCCTTGGGTGGCGTGTGGTTTGCGCGGTTTACGGCGGCGCTGATGCTCGGCGCGGCGATTGGCGGCATCGTGCTCGGCAGCCTCGGGGATCGCGTGGGCCGCGCGCGGGCGATGGGGGTGTGCATCTTATTTTACTCGGTCTTCGCGGCGTTGGGTGCGTATGCGCAGGACCAGTGGCAGATGCTGGCGTTGCGTTTCATGGTGGGGCTGGGCGTTGGCGGCTTGTGGCCGAATGGCATCGCGCTGGTCTCGGAATGCTGGTCTGCCGCGTCGAGGCCGCTGGTGGCCGGTGCCATGATGGCGGGGCTGAACGCGGGCATCCTGCTTCTCTCGCAACTCGCTTTGAATTGGTCGATCACGCCGGATTCCTGGCGGTGGGTGTTTCGATTCGCGGGTGCTCCGGCGCTGTTGGGTGTCTTTGTGCTCTTGGCACTGCCGGAATCGCCGAAGTGGCTGGCCACATGCCGCGAAGCGAAGACCACCACGCCGCTCCGGGAGCTGTTTCAGCCTTCACTCTTCCGGCTTACTCTCGTGGGTATCCTCATCAGTTCGATTCCGATGATCGGAGCCTGGTCTGCCAGCAAGTGGATGATCCCTTGGGCCGATACCATCGCCGGACCGGCCAATCCAGGCTACAAAGCAGCCACACAGGGCTGGTGGGCGCTCGGGGCCACGCTCGGCAGCTTTGCCGGGGCGCAATTCGCAAGCTGGATGGGGCGGCGGCAAAGCTACGCGCTGATCAGTGTGACGACCTTTGCGATCACCGTGTTCATGTTCCAAAAGTCCACGCCGATGCGTGAAGGATTTCATGCGGTGGTGTTTGCACAGGGCTTCGTGGCCACGCTGTTCTTCGGCTGGCTGGCGCTGTATCTGCCGGAGCTTTTTCCCACCCGCGTGAGGGCCACTGGCAGCGGTCTGGCCTATAACTCAGGCCGTTTTGCGACGGCTTTCGGCGTGCTTGGGGCCGGTTTTCTCTTCTCGGCCCTCGGCGGTGACTACCCCCGCGTCGGCACGATCTGCGCCAGCATCTACGCACTCGGCGGCGTGGTCATCTGGTGGGCGCCGGATACGCGGAAGGGCCTCGCGGATTAAAGCATGCTGCGCAGGCCGGTGAGGTGTGCGCGGATCTCCTGCCTGCTCACGGCGAGCGAAAGCGCTCGCTCATCACCGACCATCGAGCCGCTCTTCCGGAGCCCGCTTTCTCCATGTCAGGCGATCCACTGCAGCCTGCGATGTCTGGTCGGTGA
>JBAWVV010000075.1:0-13763 GCA_037147115.1 Planctomycetia bacterium
CAGGTCACAGGGCCTTCCCAAGCCCCGCCATCGATTCCCCACACCACCACGTGCGCGAGCCCCGAGGCGATGAGAAGCGAGCCGAGCAGGGCCAGTGCACGGGCGCGGGGATCAAGCCACCAGTGGGGCGCTGCTGTGGGAGGCGGCAATGCGTCCATGCGTTGCAAAGCCGGTGATCGATTCGTCACAAGCCCTCCCGGTGCCGAAGACTCACGGGAGGGCCTCGGCGGTCGGGGAGCCGAAGAGAGGAGACCCGTCGCCCCCGGCCAAACGCATGAGTAGGCCGAGAAGCCCGCTGATCACCGCCACAACGAGAGCGCCGACCATTCATTCATAACCTTCGTCTACCGCCATCAAGATCGCCCGGCCGGGCGGTTCGCCCCCTGCAACCCTGCCGCTGATGATTCCATCGCTCGCCCCACGCGTCGATCATTGTCCACGTCCGCACGAGCGGCCCAGCCGATCGCCTTCGGCCCAAGCAACCCAAGCATAGGCACGCTGGCCGGTTCGTCCCACAAGCTGCCCGTTTCGTCCCAGACCTGCCCGTTTCGTCCCAGACGCACCCCCGGCGCTCCTTGCACAAGCCGGGGACTTCCCTATTTTATTGAAGGCTAGCCCTCTACCGACGCGCGACCAGAAACAACGCTGGTCTGAACTCAAGAAGCTTCCGAGGAGATTCCATGCGAACCTTTTTTGGCCGTTCGACCACGACATCCCGCCGCCGCGCCCTCCGCCGCCGCGAGACGTTCAACGCCCAGTTCAACGGAGGCAGCAGTGCCGCAGCGTTCGACAGCGCTGCCCGTCTCGGCTGCGACATCCTCGAGCAAAGGATCGTGCTGACGGCGTCGGAAAGTGACTTCGTCTTCTCCCAAGGCACGATTACGGGCTACCACGGCCTCGGTGGTGCCGTCGAGATCCCGTCGATCATTCAAGGGATTCCGGTTGTCGCCATCGCCAAGGGGGCCTTCCAGAACAACCAAACCATCACACGTGTCGTGATTCCGGGCACAGTCGCGCAGATCGGAGCGGAGGCGTTCGGGGGAGACAACCACCTCGCGAGCGTCACCATCCGGAGAGGAGTGCGGTACATCGACGACCACGCGTTCAGCGGCACGGCCCTGGAATCCGTCGCGCTCCCCGAAAGCGTTAAAGCGATCGGCACCGGAGCCTTCGCCGACATTCCGACCCTGAAGAGCGCCAGGCTTGGAGACGGACTCGTCACGATCGGCGCGCTGGCATTCAACCGCGACAGCAACCTCACGCGGGTCACATTCGGCCGCAGTGTGGCCACCATCGGCGACGGCGCGTTCCAGGCGGCTGGCCTGTTGACTGTCTCGATTCCTAAGAACACCAAGACCATCGGCTGGTCTGCATTCGCAGACAACCCTAACCTCAAGAGCGCCATCATCGGCAACGGCGTCGAGTCCATCGGTAGCTACACCTTCCAAAACGACCGCGCGCTCACCAGCGTCGTGATCGGCCGCAGTCTCACTGCCATCGGCGAGGAGTCGTTTTCCTATACCGGCCTGAAGGCCGTGGTGATCCCCGACAACGTCAAGACCATCCAAACCCGTGCATTTTTCTCCTGCCAAGAGATGGAACGGGCGACGATCGGTAACGGGGTCGAAGAGATCGGCGTCCTCGCGTTTGCCGATTCAGGCAAACTCCAGCGGGTCACCCTCGGTCAAAAGGTCGGGAATATCGGTGACGGCGCCTTCCAAAATGCTGATCTCGGTGGCGTCGTGATCCCCGACAGCGTGACGCGACTCGGATGGAGTTCGTTTGCGGGCAATTCCCATCTCGCGAGCGCGACTCTTGGAAAGAGTGTCGCCAGCATCGGAAACTTCGTGTTCCAAGATGACACAGAATTGAAAAAGATCAGGTTCCGCGGAGACGCGCCAGCGGAGGTCGCCGACAAGGCGTTCCTGAATGTGCACCCCGCTGCCACGCTCCTCCGCACCCCCAAGGCGACCGGCTTCGGTGCCGATGAAGATCTCTGGAACGGCCTTCTGGTCTGGACTGACCGACGCCAGTATCGGCCCGAGGTGCAGAAGGCGACCTTCGACCAGGCTTCCTCCACGGTCACGATCGAAGGCAAGAACTTCCTCAAGAGCGCCGTGCACAACGAGGTGAAGTTCAGCAACGGGGCCCACGGCACTGTCGAAGAAGCGACTCCCACAAGGCTGAAAGTGCATGTTGTCACGTTCGCGCACACCGACGCGGTGAAAGTGCAGGTGCAACACGTTGGCGGCCTAGGCCCTGTCGCTGCGGTGTCAGTAACAGGAAGGACTCTCCCTACCACCGATGTAACGATCCCCTCCTTCCCTTACTCCTATTCATACAGCAAGAGCAATGGCGGCGTCGTCCTGTACTTCAGCTACAATGGCCAACTCATTAATTCATTCACCAAAGTGAGCGGCGGACCCAACATAGAATACAGCGGGGACGGAGATCCGAATCAATCGGGCACCCAGGGATTGGTACGCATCGGCAGCGGCACAAACATAGGCACCTATGTTTTTAACTGCAATGGTTCGAGCAGCACTCAGCTCACCATTAAGGTCACTGCCTAGCAAACATCGCTAGCGCAATATTCTTTCTCTCGATTCGGATGGAGCCTGCCCGAGGCGACCGTAGCTCGCCTCGGGCAGGCGATGAATCATGGCCCCACGGCTATGACCGCCGCCTTCGTCCCGGCTCCTCTGAGCGTGCAGAGGTGTGCACCAACATCCTTGGCCCCAGCATGGGAATCCCGGCCCCGTCGCGGGCCGATAGCCGCTCCTGACGGAAGCGAGCGGCAGGGGCTGCCTCGGTTATGGCGCCGAGCTTGGCGATCGGGCCGGCCCCCTTCGACGCCCCGCCATGTTCGAGCACCCATGTTCGGGCATCCATGTTCGGGCATCCGATTTCGATACCCCCACGAAGCCCGAGAACCCGAGAACGTAGGGCTCTTAGGGGCAAATCGGGCCCCGCAACTCGTGGCAGCGGCACCCGGGCAGGCTTTCGGGGCGGCCCCAGAGATCGTCCGAGTACGATGATGGGCCCTTGTCGCCAGGCCGCCGCTTGAAAGCCCCCGGTCGGAAGACCATTTCCGTCCATTCCACGGTGGGAATGGGTCGGGCTCGACAAACGCTACCGCGACCGCATCCAGACCAGAGCATGCCCTTATGACAGCCGTCGGCGACAACCGGCCTCGCGAACTCCACTGGTTCCACGCCGGGCCGATGCTGTTTGGCGACCTCGGCACGAGTCGGCTCTACGTCCTCGGCTTGGCGTTTTATTTCACGCGTCACGCGTCGCTGTTTCACATCGCCTTTGTGAACGTCCTCCTCGTCTTGGTCGGCATCTGCTACCTGATCATCTGCCGCAAATACCCCGACGGGGGCGGCGTGTACTCATCGGCACGAGGCACGAGTCGCGCCCTGGCAGTCGTCGGTGGATTGATGCTCTGTGCCGATTACACGGTGACTGCCGCACTCTCCTGCCTCGACGCCTTCCGGTACCTGGGCGTGGGGGGGGAGATCATGGGGATTTCCCTCGAACTCCTCTGCACGCTTGGCGCCATCGCCGTGATCGGAGCGGTCAACTGGTTTGGCCCCCGGGGCATGGGGCGCATTGCCCTGATCGTGGCGTTGGTGACGGTCGTCCTCACCGCGATCATCGCGGTCTGCGCTCTCCCGAGCCTCCATCACGCCCGCATCGAGCTTCCCGTCCGCGAGCGTTACAGCATCACCGCCTGGGGGGATGCCTGGGTCGGTTTCACCGAGATCGTGCTGGCGCTGTCCGGTATCGAAGCGATTGCCAACATGACCGGCATCATGGTGCCGCCGGTGCGGACGACATCCCGGAGGTCGATCCTGCCGGTCCTCGCCGAGGTCGTGGTGTTGAACCTGATCCTGGGCGCCGCGATGAATGCCCTTCCCGATGCCAAATTGATCGATCCGGAAGGGCATGCTCTGGGAACCGACAACATGATGAGCCTGCTGGCCACAGCCTACGTCGGCCCGGCCTTCAGCCATGCGGCCTCGTTCGTGTTTGGGGCCCTGCTCCTGTCGGCCGTCAACACAGCCATCGCCGACCTCATGGCCATCCAGTACATGATGGCACGCGATGGCGAACTTCCCTCCCTCCTCGGTCGCCTCAACAAGCACGGCGTGCCGCACTACGGCCTCTTGGTCGCCATGCTCGTGCCGGCCGCGCTGCTCCTGATCTTTCCCGACATCACGGAGCTTGCCGGGCTGTATGCCGTCGGTGTCGTCGCCGCGATCACCATCAATCTGCTGACCACCGGATCAACGTCGCAGTTCGAGCTGCGCCCCTGGGAACGCCGGATTCTCCTCGGAGTCGGGGGCGTGATGCTGTGCATCCTGGTGACGTTGCTCCTCAACAAGCCGAGCGCACGGGCTTTTTCGATGGCCGTCCTGGTGGTGGGGCTGGGGGGGCGACTGTTCACGCTTGCCGGCCGCTGCGGGCTCGCGCCGGTCGTCTCATACGCGGCGCGGCTTCTGGCCGTGGCGTGCATCGCCGGCCAGGTGGCGGTGGCAGCGTTCGTTCCCGCCGCCGACACCGTCTCGTGGCTGTTCTCGATCACCGCGGCCGGGCTGCTGGTCTGGACCAGCCAACGGGTCTCTACCGGGGCCCCGACACCAGCCCTCCACACCCCTCTTGAGGACCTCGACGGAGACTATTCCCCCGTCACGACCTACGTTTTGGCGGCATCCCGACCTTCGAGCCTCATTCTCGGGGTCATCCAGGACGCCCGCCACTCTCAGGCTGGCGTGGTGGTGGTGTATGTCAGGGAGGTGGCGATCCCGGTGACGGGATTGGGGAAGGCGGAGGATGTCGCCGACGATCAGGTCGCCCGCACTGTCTTCGCCGAGGCGTTGGCCCCCGCCCGCAGGCTCGGCGTTCCAGTGCGACTGGTCTACCTGATCGGCGGCACGGTGGCCGATCAGATCCTGCAGACAGCCATCGAGGCCGACGCCTCGAAGATCTACATGCAGATCCGCAAGCGGCGCGGAATCCTCAGCTTCTTCAAAGGCGACGTGATCGGGCCCGTCGCCGAACGACTGCCGGAGACCATGGAGCTGGTCGTCCGGGCATGACGGCTCGTGGCCGCGCCCGGCATGTATCCTGATACCATCCCCTCCGCGTCCAGATTTCCGATCCCTCGGAGCCCCCAGCCTTGCCTCCGCGACCAACAACTCGACGTGCCCTCGCCCTCCTGCCGTTCCTGCTCCCACTCGGGATGCCGATCCGGGCGGAGGAACCCTCGGCCTGGAAAAAGCACGTCATCAACCACCGCTCGCCGTTCGAGGCCGTCGGGGTCGCCGATCTCAACGCCGATGGGAAGCCCGATGTCTTCAGCGGCGATTCCTGGTACGCGGCGCCCGACTGGACGCAGCACAAGGTGCGCGACGTTTCCCCGGGCACCAACCCGCACTACCACGAAGACTTCGCCGATGCCCCCCTCGACGTCAACGGCGACGGGAAGACCGACATCGTCACCTGCGCCTACTTCAGCCGGCGGATCAGTTGGGCCGAGCAGCCCGCCGACGCCACGCAGCCGTGGCCCGAACACACGATCGATACCCCGGGCTCGATGGAGACAGCGTATCTGGTCGATCTCTACGGCGATCAGACGCCGGTTCTGATTCCCAACGTCGGCGGGCAGGTCCTCCTCTACGAGCTCGTCTCCCGATCGCCGACGGTCGAGTGGACGACACGCACGCTCGCCCCCGAAGGGGCGGGCCATGGCGTTGGCCACGGCGACATCAACCGCGACGGCCGCCTCGATCTGATCACGCCGATGGGATGGTACGAGCAGCCGGCCGAGCGGACGGTCGCGTGGGCGTTCCATCCGGACTTTCAGCTCGGCACCGCGAGCGTCGGGATCCTCGGCCACGACTTCGATGGCGACGGCGACACCGACGTCGTGTGGGGGATGGGGCACGACTTCGGCCTCCAATGGCTCAAGCAATCGACCGACGCCGAGGGGAATCGCGTCTGGACGAAGGAGGCGATCGACGAGAGCTTCTCGCAGGTCCACACACTCCATCTGGCCGACTTCGACGGCGATGGCGAGCAAGACTTTGTCACCGGCAAGCGGATCTACGCCCACGCGAGCGAACCGGGCGCCACCGCCGAGCCGTGCCTGTTCCTTTACCGATTCGACCGCCCCTCCTCGACATGGATCAAGCAGGTCGTTTACTCGGGCGATCCGGCCCCCCTGGCGCCGCTCAACCCGGAAGAGCGCGACGCCATGAAGGACTTCCGCCCGGGCTCGGCCGGCACCGGCCTGCAGATGGCAATTCACGATCTTGACGGCGACGGCGATCTCGACATCGTCGCCCCCGGAAAATCTGGGCTCTATTGGTTTGAGAATCCCCGCATCGCCCTCAAGCCGTGACGTCCGACCGGACTCGCCGTGCCGAGCCAGCCTGACGAGCGTCCTCCCACATCGTCACGCCCGCCGTCGGCATCAAGGCTCAAGGCTCAAGGCTCAAGGCTCAAGGCTCAAGGCCGGAAACACACGACGCGGAATCCGAGATTGCGACCGCGCGCATCAGCGCCCCCGAAACCGCGAAATGCCGAGCGGGCAAACGACGCGCGATCTGTCCAGTTGCCCCCCCGGAACACGCGGAGCGTGCCATCCGCCGGCCCCTGCGGATCGTCACCACCGACGAGCGCTTCGGCGTACCAATCGGCACACCATTCCCAGACATTCCCATGCATGTCGTAAAGGCCCCAGGGGTTGGGTTTTTTCGTGCCGACCTCTCCCGCATGCCCGGCGATCTCACCCCCGGAATCGTCGCCGGGTTGCATGACACGGAGGCTGTTCTGCTCGTACCAGGCATGTTCGCCAAGGAACGAGGGATCGTCGCCGAACGAGTACGCCGTCGTCGTGCCAGCGCGGCAGGCGTATTCCCACTCCGCCTCGGTCGGAAGTCGATAGCCCTTCTCGGCCGGGAGGATGCCCTGCGCCCGGTCAACCGCGGTCAGCTTCGCGCAGTACCCCGCAGCATCCCCTGCGGAGACGTACACCGCCGGATACTCTTCCCCGGACTCGACGGTTCCCCGCTCCTCCCACGGAGTGGTCCCCATCACAGCCTTCCACTGCGCCTGCGTGACGGTGGTCTTGGCGAGGAGGAACGAGGCGCCGAAGTTCACCGCGACCTGATGTTCATCCTCGCCGCGCTCTTTTTCGCTGCGTGGGCTCCCCATCGTGAACCTGCCTGCGGGGATCGTCACGAACTCGAGACCGATGGTATTCGCTTTTTTATTCAAGGCTCAAGCCTCTCGACGACGCCCCGTCCAAACGAGCGTGGAGCCCTTCCCCACGACCAACGTTGGCCGTACGAGACGCCGCTCAAGCGCGCGCTCCCATTCACTTGGATCACTCCCCCGGACGGCAATTGCTTCATTGTGCCATGGATCGGGCGGGGGAATCCAGCAGAGAACTTCCGGCTGCGGCAGGCGACACCCTCGTTTCCACGACACAAGCGCCGGCGACCGACAGGCTCATCGCGCGTTGGGTCTGTTTGAATTCCAACGCGGGGCCTGCCAGACTGCCGAGGTGCGCTGCCGTACCATCTCTTTGCGCAGCCTGCGAGAGGCGGTCTGCCTCCGCTCCGACCCGTTCATTCACCCGAGCCATCGGCCGGAGACGCACCTCTCACGATGAAACCCTCCGCCATCAAAAACCTTCGTGCCAAACTCTCCCGCGACGAGCCGGTCCTTGGCCTGTGGGTCGGGCTCGAATCGACGGCAATCACCGAGATGGCGGTGGCGCTCGGGCTCGACTGGGTGGTGATTGACGCCGAGCATGGCCAGCTCGACTGGAAGGAGATCGCCGATCACCTCCGGGCCACCGTCCGCAGTGATACGGTGGCGCTGGTGCGGGTGGCGGAGCTCAATCGCGGGCTCATCAAGCGGGCCCTCGATCTCGGCGCCGACGGGATCGTGATCCCGTGGATCGAGACGGCCGAGCAACTGGCCCGGGCAGTGGCCGCTTGCCGTTACCCACCGGAAGGGGAGCGGGGTATCGGCGCCGAACGGGCCACCGGTTGGGGGCAGTGCATGCGCGAGCACACCGCCGAAGCCAACGAGCATGTCCTCGTCGTGCCGATCCTCGAATCGGTCGCGGCAGTCAGCGCCGTGCCGGCGATGTGCCAGGTCGACGGCGTCGAGCTTTTTTGGTTCGGCCCCGCCGATTTCTCCTCCACGGCCGGTTACCGCGGGGAGTGGGAGGGCCCCGGCGTCGCCGCGCAGATCCTGGCGATGAAAGATTGCATCCGCCAATCGGGCCGGCACTGCGGCGTGATCGCCACCGGCGACGACAACCTCCGCGAGCGCCTCGCCCAGGGCTTCCGAGCCGTTGGCGTCGGCACTGATTCCGGCCTCTTCCTGCGCTCGCTCAAAGGCACACTCGCGACGGTCGGCCGCGACCAGCCGATTCGCCCCTCGCTCTCCCCGGAATCCCCACAGCCGGGCACCGTCGCCCGCCCGCTCCACCGGCCGCCGGAGACGATGCGCCCCGACCGCCCGGAGCAGATCTGCGTGGTGGGGCGCGGGGCACCGTTCGAGATCGCCCCCGGCGTCCGCTTCGAGGGGCTTGTCGGCGCCCACTGTGGCGCTCGCCATCTCACCACCGGCATCGTGACGCTCGCCCCCGGAGCTGTTCTTCCCTACCACACCCATCCGTGTTCCGAGTCGGTGACGCTCCTCGAGGGTGCGCTCGAGGCGGACATCGAGGGACGGAGCTACCGGCTCTCTCGGCTCGACAACGTCGTCATTCCCCCCGGCCGGGCCCACGAGGTGACCAATCCCTCGCCAACGGAACCGGCGACCGTCCATGTGGCGATGGCCAGCGATACCCCGACCCGGGCGCTGGTGTCGGAGCGATTTGCGAAAAAGGTGATGCCAGACGACTCGTGCGGCCAGGATCGGGCCGAACGTGTCACCCGCTTCGCCACCGCCCGCCGCGGTTCGGCGGGCCCGAACACCGTCTTCATCGACTGCTTCAACCGCGACCTCATGCCGGGGATCGAGATCAGTGGCGGCTATGGGCTCTTCCAGCCAGGCGGCCGGCTCCCGGCGCATGTGCACGATTTCGACGAGTCGATCTGCATCATCTCCGGCACCGCCACCTGCGTCGTCGAGGGGAGGCGTTATTCCATGAGCGACCGCGCCACGGCGCTCGAGCCGCGCGGCCGGGTCCATTATTTCGTCAATGAATCGGATCTCCCCATGGAGATGCTGTGGGTGTACGCCGGCCCGGTGCCGGAGCGGATCATCGTCGCCGAAGCCTGTGCAACCCCGGAAGGAAACCCGTGGCGATGACTTCCTCTGCGCCGTTTACCGTCTCGCTGACCGCCGACTTTTACGAATCCGACGGCCAGCCAAAATACCGCGATGTCGGCCTCGACCGATTCAGCGACTCCCGCCGCTTCGCGGTCGGTCGCTTCGCCGACCATCATGCGGAGGTCGCCCCGGGGCAACTCACTGGCGTCAACGGCGTCGTCGTCCTCACGCCGCGCGTCACGGCACGGAGCCTGGCTGGGAGCACTGACCTCCTCATCGTCTCCCGATTCGGGGTCGGCTACGACAGCGTCGATGTCCCTGCCTGCACCAACGCCGACGTGGTCCTCTGCATCGCCGTCGGCGCCGTCGACCGCCCCGTCGCGGAGGCGACGGTGGGCTGGATGCTCGCGCTCACGCACCACCTCCGCGTGAAGGACAATCTCGTCCGCCAGGCCCGCTGGAACGACCGCAGCCAGTTCATGGGCTGCGAGCTCCGCGAGCGAACGCTCGGCGTGATCGGCTTCGGCGGCATCGGGCGGGCGCTGGTGAAGCTTCTCGCCGGCTTCGGGATGAATCCGCCGCTCGTCTACGACCCCTTCGCCTCCGCGGAGGTGCTGGAAGAGCATGGGGCACGAGCCGTGGGGCTCGACGAGCTCCTCGCCGGGGCCGATTTCGTTTCGATCCACTGCCCCCTCACCGAACAGACGCGAAACCTCATCGGCCCCCGTGAGCTTTCGCTCATGAAGCCGGGCTCGTATCTGATCAATACCGCTCGGGGGGGCATCGTCGACGAAGCGGCGCTCGCCGAGGCGCTGACCAGGCGGCAGATCGCCGGCGCCGCCCTCGACTGCTTCGCCGAGGAGCCGCTCACCGCTGCGCCGGTGTTGGCCGGCTTTGACAACGTCCTCCTCGCGCCACACTGCATCGCCTGGACCGACGAGATGTTTCGCGACATTGGCCGCACCGCCTGCCAATCGATTGTCGACCTCGCGGCGGGCACGACGCCCCGCGGGGTGGTCAACCCAGAGGTTTTCAGTCGCCCCGGCTTCGTCGAGAAGTGGCGGCGACTGTCGGCTCACGTGATGTGAATCCCAGAGTGCCCCGATCCCTGATCCCATCCCACCAGGAAATGATTTCTCATGAAGAAGCTGCTGTCTGCGTGGAGCGTACCGGGGGCGGTCCTGGTTGTTGCCTGTGTCGGGCTGCTCGCTGCGGGGGCTGCACACGCAGCTCCGCCGATCGTGCCGCCGGGGGCGGTGCCGAAAAAACTCTTCGAGTCGAAGGTCCTCACCGAAGGGGTGGCGGTGGCGCCGGACGGGCAGGTTTATTTCAGCGAGATCACCTTCTCCCACCGCTCGCGCGACGAGCAGGGATCGATCGAGGCCGGCTTCATCTGGCATTACGACCCGGCGACGGGCAAGGCGGAGATCTTCCGCTCGCCGAGCGGGATGTCCAACGGGATCAAGTTCGACGCGGCGGGCAACATGATCGTCGCCGAGGGGGCCGACTTCGGCGGGCGACGAGTGACGCGCACCGACATGGCCACCGGCAAGGCGAGGATCATCGCCGCGCTCTACGACGGGCAGCCGCTCAATTCCCCCAACGACATCACCATCGACGAGAAGGGGCGGATCTATTTCAGCGATCCCCGCTACGCCGGGCATGAGCCGATCGACCAGCCGCTCGAGGCGGTCTACCGGATCGACACCGACGGCTCGCTCCACCGGATCATCACTGATGCCGGCAAGGCAAACGGCGTCTGCATCTCCCCCGATCAGAAGACCCTCTACGTGGTCAGCAACGACAACGGCGGGACGGCGATCGGCCGGTTTGCCAATGCCGACGGGAAGGGGACGATTCCACTGCGAAAGGGGTTGATGGCGCTGTTGGCCTACGATCTTCACGACGACGGCTCGGCGACCTTCCGCAGAACGCTCGTCGACTACGCACCGTTTGACGGCCCCGACGGCCTGGTGGTCGACACGGAGGGAAATCTTTACGTCGCCGTCCGGGCGGAGAACCGGCCGGGGATCTGCGTCTATTCGCCCGAGGGGGAAGAGCTCGCCTACATCCCCACCGAGGTGCCGACGAACGTCGGCTTTGGCAGGGGCAAGGATGCCTCGCTCCTTTACATCACCGCTGGGGCGAGTCTTTCTTCCATCCGGGTCAACCGGGAGGGCTATCACCTGCCGGCGGCCAAGTAGGCGTCAGCCGGGGTTCCCAAGGAGGCCCAGGCTCGCCTCAGTTCCAGGTCGCGGAGGCGCGGAGATTTGTCTCAGCGGCATCGCTCGCACTCCCCGCGGGAGCGGTGAGCCGCCACACCCTCGCAATCACGACAACTTGACATGGCGAGCTGTCGGCATATGATGCCGGCATGGACAGCGATCTTCTCACCCTCCAAGACCTCGCCGACGCAACGGGCGTCGAGCCGCGCACGATCCGCAGCTACGTGGAGAAGGGGATCGTCCCCGGGCCTGATTCCCTCGGCCGTGGTGCCCGCTATCCGCGGGAATCACTCGATCGGCTGAAGGTGTTGCAGCTGCTGCGCGATGCCGATCGCGACATCTCCCTCGATCAGGCCCGGCTCCTCCTCCAGCGGCTCACCCCGACCCAGCTGCGAAACGTCGCTGAGGGATCGGAACGGATCGCCGCGGTCATCGATACCGATCGACCAACTGTCCAGTCGAAGGGGGACGCTCTCGCCTACATCTCCCGGCTGAAGCTGGGAACCACACCCCCATCGCCCCAGGGGGGCGAGGCGAGACCGTCGCTGCGGTCGCATGGGATGACGACCGGCCCTGACACCGCCGACACCACCTTGCCGGTGCTCGAACAGGCTGCCAAAGCCCTCGGTGGGCTCGTCGGCCTGAGCGCCAGAGCGCGGTCTGTTCGCGGGGAGCCTTGGTACAGGCTCCCGCTCACCCCCGACATCGAACTCTCCGTCCGCGGCGAGTTTGGCCCCGAACAACTTGCCCAGCTGCACAGAATCGGCGACGCGTTGCGAATCCTACTCACCAAAGGAGCCGTGAAATGACCCACGACAACCAGACCGTTACCGGCCAGACAGGACCTCTGCTCACCGCCCGGCTCGACCGGAGCCTGGTCAATGTTGAAGGAGGATCCGTCCGCCATCTGGTCGTCACGGTGCGGGCACCGGTGGATGATTCGGCGGCCACGAAGCCCCGGCAGCCACTCAACCTCGGGCTCGTGATCGATGCCTCCGGGTCGATGGCCGGAGCGCCGCTCGACGCCGCGAAGTCGGCGGCCCTCGGCGTCATCGAGGCCCTCCGCGACACCGATCACCTCTCCCTCGTGTCGTTTGCCTCCGACTGCATCCTCCACGCCGATGGCGTGCGGATGACCGCGGACGGGAGGCAGACGGCCGCCGAGGCGATCCGTCCGCTCGACACCCGCGGCTCGACCGATCTCGGCGGCGGCTGGCTCCTCGGCTGCGAAGGGGTGGCAAGGCGGCAGGCGGCCGCCGATGCTCCCGAACGCAATCGGGTGATCCTCCTTTCCGACGGACACGCCAATCAGGGGGAGTGCGATCCGGGCGTCCTCGCCAAGCATGCCCGCGCCCTCCAGGACCGCGGCGTGCTGACGTCGACCATCGGCATCGGCATCGGCTATTCGCCGATCCAACTCCAGGCGATCGCCGAGCAGGGGGGCGGCCGGATGCACGATGCCGAGCGGCCCGAGGAGATCGTGGAGATCGTCCTCGCCGAACTCGCGGAGACGCTCACGACCACCGTCGAAAACGTCGAACTGCGATTGACGCTCCCCGACGGCATGACGGCCGAGATCTATGGCACCACCCCCACGACCACAACAGGCAACCGCTTCAGCGCTCTCATCGGCGCCATGACCTCCGGCACCACCAGGAACCTCGTCGTCAAGCTCACATGCCCCCCAGGAGCGGCCGACAGTCGGCTGCCGATCGCCGTGGCAGCCAGCTGGCGCAGCCCCGACAGCCCCGCAGTCCATGCCTGCGAGGTCGGTTCGCTCGAAGTTCACTACGGCTCCAGCCAGGCCTGCCTGGCCCAGCCCCGCGATGCAGGCGCCGCCAAGACGGCGGCCGAGCAGTGGCAGGCCCACATCTACCACCGGGCCGTCGTACTCAATCAGGACGGCGAGCGGGAGGCTGCAGCGACGTTTGTGGAGCGGGAGCTCAAGTATTTCTCCACGTATTGCCAGGGGATTCCCGGCACGGAGCGGTTCGTGAGGGGAATTATCGAGCTCCTCCCCTCCGTGCTCACGACCTTCTCCGCCCGCGATGCCAAGGAGATGCTCCTCTCGACCTACAAGACGACCCGCGGCGAGGTCGACCGCCGCTCCGTCCGGCGTGAGACCGTTGACGAGATCGTCCGTTCCCACCGGAGGAAGCAGTGAGCGGAAGGGGTCGTCATGTCGAATCGTGATCCTGTCGAATCGTGATCCTTTGAAACACGCGGTATGACACG